>JBKJSI010000463.1:0-13002 GCA_046595915.1 Pirellulaceae bacterium | reverse complement strand
GCTCCATGTGCTGGGCGACCAACTCGGCGTCGAAGTCTTTTCCGATCGCACGAACAAAGATCCAGTAGAAGTCTGCCAAAAAGCAGTCCAAAAGGCGAAGGATGGCGGCGCCGATGTCGTGATCCTCGATACTGCGGGCCGACTTGCCATCGACAAAGAATTGATGGAGCAGTTGCAGCGCGTCGAAAGTCGCGTTCGCCCCGACCAGGTATTCCTCGTAGTCGACGGCATGACGGGCCAAGACGCGGTCAACAGCGCCAAGGCGTTTAACGACGCCCTCGAACTCGATGGCGTCATCATGACCAAACTCGATGGCGACGCCCGTGGTGGTGCGTTGCTCTCGGTGCGGCATGTGACTGGCGTTCCGATCAAGTTTATCGGTACCGGCGAAAAGCTCGACGCCCTCGAACCCTTCCGCGCCGAAGGGATGGCGAACCGAATCTTAGGACTCGGCGACATTCTGGGACTCGTCGACGCCGCCCGCGATGTCGTGAGCGTTGAAGAGCAAGCGAAACTCGAAGCCCAATTGAAATCCGGCAAATTTACGCTCGACGACTTTCGTGGCCAGTTGATGATGGCGGCGAAGCCTGGCCTCGTCCAGAAAATGATGATGATGATGCCCGGCATGGGGCAAGTTCGCGAGATGCTTCAAAACACGGACGCAACCAAAGAGATCAAGCGTCAAATCGGCATCATCGATTCGATGACAAAGGAAGAACGCCGTAACCCCAAAATCATCGAGCCGAGCCGCCGCAACCGCATCGCCAAAGGCGCCGGCGTTCAAACGACCGAACTCACGCAGTTGCTCAAGACTTTTGACATGATGGCGCCGCTCGTGACGGGCATGGCCAATCAAAGCCTAGCGGGCCGCGTCAATCAATTACAAGATTTGCAGCGCAAAGGGATGTTCGATCCCGGCGCGAACATCAGTCGCCCCAAGGGCGACACCGGCAAGCGCCTCACCAATGAGGAGCGGCTGAAACTCAAAAAACAACGTGAAAAGGAACTCCGGAAGCGCAAACGCGAGGACCGGGGTTAGCAGAAACAATTGGCGCCCCGCGTCGGGGCGAATCGAAACAGGTACGCATTTTTTTGTTTGTCGGTAAGGAGTAGTTTGTGGCAGTTCGAATTCGTATGAAACGACTGGGGCGCAAGAACCGGCCGTTTTACCGCGTGTGCGCGATTGATCAAAAGACGGGCCGAGATGGTCGAGTTCTCGAAGAGCTGGGTCACTACGATCCGCTAGTGAAAGATGTTGATGCGCGAGCCATCCTCAAGGCCGATCGGATCGTGCATTGGGTGAGCAAAGGCGCCCTACCGAGCGACAAAGTCGCAACGCTGATCAAGAAGTATGGCGAAGGCGGAACGCATGTCGAAGCGCAGAAGCAAGCCCTTGAGCGCATCAAGATCGAGCGTCCTCAAGCGCCGGCTCCGGTTTACTTCACACCTAAGGTGAAGGAAGAGCCGAAGCCTGCTGCCCCTGAAGCAGAAGCTGCTCCTGCGGAAGCGCCAGCCGAAGGCGAGGCGGCTTCCTAGCCGATTGGTAGGGGCGAAAAACTTTTCGCACCTACAGTGCATCAACGGAAAACCGCGTTATGCGAATTGACGTCATCACGCTGTTTCCCGAGATGTTTCAAGGATTTTTGTCGGAGAGCTTGCTCGGCAAGGCGATCGAGCGAGGGCTGGTGCAAATTGTGTTGCACAACCTTCGCGACTGGTCCCAGAACAAGCATCACAAAGTCGATGACCGGCCCTACGGAGGTGGACCGGGAATGGTCTTGATGGTCGAGCCGCTCGTCGACTGCATCGAAGCAGTGAGCAAAGCGGAAGACCTCGAACCACATCTGATTTTTTTAACGCCGCAAGGCAGAACCTTTCACCAGACGATTGCAGAGGAGTTTTCGGAAAAGAACAGGCTGATTTTGGTCTGTGGTCGGTACGAAGGGTTCGATCAACGCGCCATCGACTTGCTCAAGCCGGATGAGGTTTCCCTGGGGGACTTTATTCTAAACGGCGGCGAGACGGCGGCGATGGTGGTGATCGACAGCGTTTGCCGCCTCATTCCAGGAGTCCTAGGAGATGAGTCGAGTTCACATCACGATTCGTTTTCCAGCGGCAATCGCCTGCTTGAGTACCCGCAATACACCAGGCCGCCGGAATTTCGCGGGCTAGGTGTACCCGAAATTCTGCTCAGCGGAAATCACCAGGCGATTGAAGCCTGGCGGACAAAGCAGAGTTTAGAAATAACCAAAACAAAACGGGCCGACCTCCTCAATTAACCAACTCCTTCGCAGCTCAGTGCTGTGAGCCAAACCAAAAAACAACGAATCACATTTAGTAAGGAAATTGAAAATGACCCAGGAACTACTCAACTCCGTAGAAAAGCCTTATCTCAAGGAAGGCAAGGACATTCCAAAGTTTGACGTCGGCGATACCGTCGATGTTCACACGAAGATTCTTGAAGGCAGCAAAGAGCGCGTTCAAGTTTTTTCCGGCGTCGTCATCGCCCGCAGCGGCAGCGGCTCGCGAGAGATGTTCGTCGTTCGCCGCATTGTTAGCGGTGAAGGCGTCGAGCGCAAGTTCCCGCTTCATTCGCCCAAGATCGAACGGGTCGATGTGAAGCGTTCCGGCGTCACCCGCCGCGCCAAGCTCTACTATCTGCGTGAACGAACAGGCAAGTCTGTTCGATTGCGTGAGCGTCGCGAAAACGTCGCCAAGGCCTAAGTCGCAATGTTGCGAAACTTGGAACTTGAACTTTGGACGAGCACGCTCCGTCGAAATTGGCGACGGCTACGGGCGCTTGCCATTTTTCGAATCCGAAGGGCTTTTGCGCCACTTCCATTAGGCGCGCTCGGCGAGCGCGCCGCTGCAAAGTTCTTGAAAAAGCAAGGCTGCCACATTGTCGCTCGTGGTTACCGCGATCGGCTCGGAGAGCTCGATCTGGTTTGCGTGAAGGATCGCAAACTGATCTTTGTTGAAGTGAAAACCCGCCGCAGTGAAGATGCGGGGCAACCAGTTGATGCGGTCAATAAGCAAAAACAGCGCCGCGTGACGGCTGCGGCAGAGCGCTTCATTCGCCGCCACGAGCTGCAAGGAACGCCATCCCAGTTTGATATTATTAGCGTGGTGTGGCCCGAGGGCGCCAAGTGCCCGCAGATTACACATTACGCTTCTGCTTACGACGCTGCTTGATTGCTCTCCACGCGGCCCGTCAATTACTTGAGTACTTCGCCATAAACTTCTGCGACGCCGTACGCCATTCGCTCGGCCGAGAAATGGACTGAGTGTCGGTAGCGAGCCGCTTCTGCCATCGCGTGCCAATCGATCTCGCCACTGAGGAATCGAGCCATCTTGGCGGCGAGCGCTTCTGCGGAAGCTGGGGGAACGAGCAGGCCTTCAACGCCATCTTCGACCGCTTCTACTACTCCCTCCACGCTCGAAGCGATCACCGGCACACCGGAAGACATCGCTTCGAGCATCACCATCGGCAGCCCCTCGCCATAGAGGCTGGGGAGCACTAAGACATCCATCTGATCGAGCTCAGCATGGATATCACCGCGAAATCCGGTCCACTCGACAAAGTCGGCGACGCCTAGCTCTTCCGCTTTTTCCTTGAGAGCGGCTTCATATTCGCGTGACTCAAAAGGACCGACTGCTCGCAACCGGAAGAGCGGAAATCCACCGCGCCGCAGTAGCGCCAAGGCTTCGAGCAACACTTCCATTCCTTTTCGTGGGCGCATCAGCGCCATGCTGCCGAAAACGAAGATCGATTTACGAACGCTGCGTCTTGGAATCTGCTCGCGCGTGGGAACGCCATTGTGAACTACCGAGATTTTCTGATCCCGATAGCCGAGCGATTGCATATGTCTCCGCAAGCTATGCGAAACGCAGATCATCTTTGCGGTTGGGAAGAGACCGATCCGCTCGGTCCAAGACTTCGCCCAGTTCTTCCAGCCTTCCGAAGTATCGCGCGCGGTGGGGCTATGAACGTGATAAACAAGCGGCAAGCCGCTCCAGAACGACGCCATTGAGGCGATCAAAAGCGACCGCGGCGTGTGAGCATGAAGCAGTGAATACTTGCCTTCCCGCGCAATCGCAGCCAGCCACCGCGACATCTGAAAATCGGCTTTGGCTCGAGAATCGAGCGCGAAGATCGGCGCCGACTTGGTCTGGCGCTTCTCCGGAAAGTGCTTTGGCTTCACGCAGGCGAAGCCGACTTCATATCCCAATTCGGGCAGACAGGCCGCGAGCAGATCTTGGACGCGCTCGGCGCCAGAGTAATGCTCGCCATTGATGACATGCAAAATACTGGCACGGCGCGTGCGTGGTTTCGTTGATTCAGCTTGCTCTCGAGATGGCCCTCTCGGGACATGGACAATTGGCGCATCAAGTGAAGGAAATACATCTACGTCGGAGCCTGCGATCGACATGTTTCACCCAACTGGTGAGAGGAATGCACCATCTGAAACATACGTCGAAAGCCGAGGCGGAGACGCCAAAACAGCGTTTGTACGCAAAAGAGCGCGCCGGTCGCAGCGATCGTAGCGACGACGGGATTTAGAATGCGAGTTGCGCCGAATGCGCCGACTATTTGTAGAACTTTGCAAGCTCCACGTAAGCTGCGCAGGCGCCAGATGCGAGCATCCCCAAGGAAGAGACAATGAGGAATAGATCCCACAACCGACCCGGGGCAACTTCGGCCTCGCAACGTTTCCAGCGGAAGTAGAGCCCCGCAAAGGCCAGCATTGGGAGCATCATCGCCTGCATCAGCCCACTAAGCATGATCAAGTCTTTAGGCGACTTGAAGCAAATGAAGATCAGAAAGCTAAGAATGGGAAAGAGTCCGCTCAAAAACACCACCCGGGCGCGACTCGCCTTTTCCTCTCGCGACGCGACTCCCACGACGGCCATGGCGTCGGAAACAATCCGCGCATTGCCTGCTGAGGCAACGAAGAAAGTAGAAAAGAGGACTGCAAAAGCGCCGAGCAAGAAAATCGGTCCGGCGAGAAAACCAAAGACAGGTTCGTACATCGCCATGAGCGTGCGAACGATATCCGCGCCTTGTACATCGAGTTTGAATTTTCCGAGAGTAGCGGCGCCGAGAATATAAAACGCTGCGGTCGCGATGGTGTAGACCAACATCGAGCACCACGCATCCCAGCGCATCACTTTTAGCCAACCGAGGGCTCTGTTCAACCAAGAGGGCGAGTGATCATTTGCGCCGGCATAGCGTGCGTAGCCATGTTCGAGGCACCAATAGGGATAGGCAATCAACTCCGCCGCTCCGACGCCGATGATGCCAAACGTCGACAGCGCATTACTGAGCGCCTTTTGTGAATCGTATTCCGGCGAAGGCGGCAATCGAAAACTCAGGCCATGGATGAGATCTTGAGAGGTCATCGAAAACTCTGGCAACCATTGCAGCGCTAACACCGCCAACACCGTTACGACGGTGAATCCCGCCACGAGCCAAGTTGTCACGGTTTGAATCAGCCAATACCTACCTAAAACCAAAAGCACGGAAGTTACGATCGTGATCGCCAGCGCCCAGTAAATATCATCGCGGGCGCGAATAATGCGGTCTCCTTGCGTCTGATTCTCTTTCTTCTCTTTGCGAAGCGGCCCGTAAGCCAGCAATTCTTGAGCGAGCCGCGCTTCGACCGTTTTCCATTTTTGTTCCGTCGATTTTAACTCGCCTTCTTCCTTTCCGCCTTGCTCGGATGCGGGCAATGTTCGGAGTCTCGCAGCTACGATTTTGAGTTGAACGTCCGCTTGTCCATATTGGTCTTCGAGGCTGCCCAGTCGCGTTATCGGAAACGACATCGACAACGATTGCCCCACAAGCCCTACGATGCCTCCAAGTTGGCCAGTGCTCGCGGCGAACATCAGGACCCAATACCAGATAATCCATGAAACACGGACGTTGCCGCCCGACTTGGATTTCGAGCCCGGAAATGGAAAACGAGGCCCGGGAACTTCATTCATCCCCTCCATCGTGGTCAGGCCGGTGCAAATCGAGAACCTACCAAACTCGACTTGGACAAAGACCTTGATCACGCATCCGACCAAGATCAACCACAAAAGCCAATAGCCTGATTGGCTGCCAGTGGAGGTCGTCGCAATGAGTTCGCCCGAGCCGACGATCGAGCCGGCGATGATCATTCCAGGTCCAAGACGAGAGATAATGCCAAGGACCGTTGTCGGCGGAGACTCGATGGTGGAGACTACAACCTTCGTCGTATCGTTCATGCACTAATCGCGCGGAAGAGAGGGAGAGGAAGCGAACACGTTAACCTTCCCCAAGCTGAAATGAAAGCTACGAATCCCAGCAACGAGCCTCGAAGTGCCTCGCCCGGTCCCATTTGGCCGCTCTTGGTCGGTCTTATTCTGCCAACGTTGGTGACTTGGGTTTATTTTGATTTGTTGGCCGATAACGAATCGATCTATCAACAACTGGCCGCCGGACTTGGCAAAGGTTTTCAATTTGCAGTCTTGCCGCTACTCGCGTATCGGCTTCGACCCAAGCAAAAAGAAATTGTGCAACCTCAATACGGCGCTAGCGTTGGGGTCGGCATTGCTTTTGGACTCGCCATCGCAGGCGCGATGATGGCGATCTACTTTCTCTGGATGCTACCGAGCGGCGCGATGAATGGCCCTCGGGAACAAGCAATGGCCAAAGTCAAAGAAATGGGATTCGCCTTTCCCGCCGCGCTCATTGGGCTGGGCATTTTCTACTCACTCTTCCACTCCGCTTTGGAAGAGTACTATTGGCGCTGGTTCGTTTTTCGTGAACTGTACGCGCGAATGTCGCTGCCGCCCGCTGCCATGATTGGCGGACTTGGCTTCATGGCGCATCACGTCTTAGTTCTCGCGCGCTATTTCGGCTGGGGCTCGCCGCTGACTTGGTTTTTCTCGATCTGCATCGCCGTTGGCGGTGCGGCGTGGGCCGTGATCTACCGTCGATGGGGAACCCTGCTCGGACCTTGGCTCAGCCATTTGCTGGTCGATGCCGCAATTTTCGCGATTGGATATCACCTCCTCTTCGTGTACGGTTCCCCATGACGCGATTGGCCGTGGTTCCAGATTCGCCTTCGCTAAAGGAAGGTGAACGGGCAATTCGCGAGATCGAAGGAACAAGCGTCCTTTTGCTACGCGACAAGGGCGTCGTCCACGCAGTCGAAAATCGCTGTCCCCATCGCGGCGCTCCGCTATCCGGGGCTCTTCTTCGCGACGGCTGCCTCAATTGCCCTTGGCATGGACTGAGATTTCATATCGAAAGCGGCGAATGCACGACTGACGCCAAAATGCGCTTGCGTACTTTCCGCGTTGATTCGTCCGACGAGCAGTTCTCAATCGAACTACCCGAAAGTGAGCCAAAAAGCAAAGTCGCAGCGGATGTTCGGACTGCCCTCGTACGTTACGGCGGAACCGGCCAAGTCGGTTGGTTTGGAACGATTCATCCTATGCCGCTCCATCGCGGCGCCCAAGTCATTGTCGAATCGGCGATCGGCCAACAGTTAGGCGAGGTGCTGCTTGGCGAAGAGGGTTCACGAAACTCCGAGCCTCAGCAAATCGATCTATGCGGAGAACTCGTGCGAGACGCGAACAGCGAAGATTTCGGGGCCCACGCCAAAGCCGCTGAGTTCGCAAAGCAGCATTTTGCTGCGATTGACGCCGATCTCAAAGTGCTAAACCACACCGCAGTTGAAATCGAAGCTACTCTCGACCAGCAAACCATCGTCGTTTGGCTTCTAACGCCGCCCGATGCTTCACTCGGTCCCCTTGCCGTTGAACTAGCATCTCGACTCGGCGTAAATCAAGTTCGATTCCTGGAGCGAACTTCCGACGAGGCTTCGTTATCGACATCGAGTCGCTACAATATCAGTAGACCTTCCAAGGATGCAAGCAAAGAGGAACAACCGATGAGGGGCCCAGGACTGCGGCAAAAACATGATTTTGATCGCGTTTGGGAGTGCCCCGTCTGCCACCACCGCGAACGCACCAGCGGCATGCAAACGACTGCAAATTGCCCGAAATGCGTGAAAACCGAAGCCAATCCCCGCCCGCCGTACATGAAACTGGTTTCCTCGCCAGCCACCGCCCCGCGTCGCACATTTGAGGTCGTTTCCAATACACCTGTCCCAGTTCCAGTGGTGACGCTACTCGGGGAAGACACCGTTCGCATCCCTCGCAAACAGGCGCTTCGAGCCGCCTCGATTGCAGCGAACGACGCAAAAGAAAAAGCCGCATTGGAACAAGCGGAAGCGAATTCTGAATCAACGACGTCGCCCGAGGCCGTTGAACCTCCTCAGACTGAGTCCCAAGAGTCGCCACCCATCGAAACGAACTCCGACCAGAGCTAAGCAGTTAATGGTTTTCGCGTCGAGAATTCTACAGCTTGTTGCTCGACATTGATCCCGACGAACTCAGACCAAGCATCAAGCAACTTTCGTGCAAGCGTCTCCTTGCCAAGGTTACCAACTGCCTTGCCATCGACTTTCGCCACCGGCCAAACGCAAGGCGAAGTGCTGCAAAGAAAAACCTCTGTCGCATGTCCAAGTTCATCCGGCAAGATGCGCCGAAAATGAAATGGAATCGATAGCTGTTTCGCGAGTCGCTGAATGACATTCAGACTCACTCCATGCAAAATATCTTCCAGCGGGGGCGAGACGATGCCTTCGGATTCGTGATAGAAAAGCAGGTTCGCGGTCGTTGCTTCCAGCACAAAACCTTCCTGGTCGAGCATGATTGCCCGCGAATTTGGATCGATTTCCTTCGCTTGGCGATCAGCCAAATAGTAATGCATCCGGCTACGGCACTTCAGTTCCGGCGGCCAACAGTTGGCTGGAGTCTGTCGGATCGCCGGAATCGACAAAGCCACGCCCGTTTCATAGTTGCGATACCAGCTCGAAAAGGGCAGTGGATAGGTATGAATCCGCACTCGCGGGCGATCTTCGCCCGGAGGCGCCATGGCAGCGTTAGCGCCTGGGGAAATGAGAATCGCACAGGCCAAATCATCGCCCGGGGCAAGTAACGCATGATTGTGTTCGGAAACTCGGACTGCGGCATCGGCGATTTGCTGCTGTGAGAGTCCAGGATCAAGCCCCAGGATATCGAGTGATCGTTGCAACCTCGCCAAGTGTCGATCAACTTCAAATAGCTTTCCGCCGAAAGTCCGCAGTTGGTCGGTAATCGTCGCGCCCATCATGTAGCCGGAATCGTAAACCGGAATCGTTAGCTGCTCTGCCGGCAAGAATACTCCGCTATCAAACGCGATCGCAGTCGTCATTAGTTGTTCACATCCCTAGTGCCGCGTCAATTTCTCTCCGTTCAGCCTATCGCGCTTCGCGAGCCCGCCAAAGGCCGCTTGAACGAGCTAAGCCACTCGCATCGATTGTGCCGAATGCCGGGAAAATGTCGCAATCCGTCGAGTTTTTGCAACAGGAAAAATTCTCCACGTTTCGTTTGCACATCATCAACCTCGTTGTAGAGTTGCGTGTTCGCAACACGAAACTGCGAGCCGCGATAAGTTGGGGCGGAACCCACGGAGAAGATTGTCATGAAACGTACTCTGCTAGTGATCCTGTCCGTTGCCCTCCTATCGTCGACCGGTTGCGGTGGCCCTTTCAGCTGCTTCCGTCGCGGCGACGATTGCCACACGCAACCTTGCGGCTACACCGCGAGCTACGGCAATCAACAAGTTTGCCATAGCGGTGTGCTCGGTGGCCAAATCATCGGCGATGGCGCCATGATTGATGGCGGCATGCCAGTCGAAATTCAAGGTGTTCGCCCCGGTCCGGCCGCTGAAGGCGTCGCACCTGGTCGTGCGAACCCTTAAGGCCTTACTGCAACACAACGGAAGACGTCTCGAAAGGGGTTCGCCGCCGGCTTTTCCCACCGGCGAGAACCTTCCGCATCGCCTCGATACCCTCCGTTCCATCGCCCCCCGGTGGAATTTTGCTTATGGCCGGTGCGTCGTCCTATCCTGAAGACGGCGCGCCGGCCGTAGGCGTTTCTTGGGGTGCCCCACCCGTCGCCCTGCCCGATTGGCGCGCCGTTCGCATTCTCTGATTACAATGAGAATTGCGGAAATGGCATCGCGCGCCGCTTGGCGCGGAAGGGAGGAGGTCGTGAAACAGTTCGCGCCGCTCGCAGCGATTTTGACGTTTTGCGCTTTTGGGGTCGTCACAACCCTAGCTCTCGCACAAGAGCCCAAGCCTCGGGGAAAGAAATCCGAGGCGCCAAAGAAACTGAATCCGGCGGTGGAGAATGAGCTCGACGTGCGCTATGGCCCCGAGCATGTGACGACCCAAGATATCGGCGTAACCATCAAAGCAAACGCCGGCTCCGTCAAGGACTCTTACGGCACGCTGCAAATGCCTACGGCTTGGCCCGAGCAATCGGTCCGCGTCGTCAAAGAAAATATCACCAGCGGCGTTCGCAACAGCAAAGATCGCGAGACCGGCCTATTGAAGCAGTTTCTTTTTCACATTCCCTTTATCGATGTGGGACGTGAGGAGACTGCCCAGTTTTCACTCGAGTACATTCGCAAAGACATTCTGCCACCGGAAGACTCTTCCGCTTTTGTGATTCCCAAAAAGGTGGATAAGGAACTGAAGATCTATCTGGGAGAAAGCCCCAAGCTCGATCCCAAAGCCGGAAAAGTGACGCAGACGCTCAAAGAAATCACCGGCGCGTTGCCCGAAACAGCGACCGATTGGGAAAAAGTCGAAGCGATTTTCAACTGGGTCAAAGACAATGTCTCGCGCCACATGGCCGCCGGCGCAACAACCGCTGACGTATTGAAATCCAAAAAAGGCAATACGGAAGACATTATCGCTACGTTCGTCGCGCTGTGCCGGGCTGCAAGGGTTCCCGCCCGGATGGTCTGGCTCACCGAAGGAGTCTCTGCCGAGTTTTATCTGCACGACGAATCGGGCAAGGGCCGCTGGTTCCCTTGCTCCTATGGCGCGGTGAATGAGTTTGGATTTTCGACTGAGCCTCGGCCAATCTTGCTCAAAGGCGATAGCTTCCGCGTACCGACCGATATCTTTCAAGATCCCGATCAACAAAAAGGTGTGCAGCGGCAAATTGTCGAATCGCTCAAATGCGCCGCCGGAGCACCCGGAGCCGGAAGACCGCAAGTTGATTTCATACGGCGTGTGACATCGAGCCCACCCGTTGCTGGCGCGCCCGCGACAACACCTGGAACGCCCGGCGCCATGCCGCCGACCGAAAAGAAGCCCGGCGAAGCGTTTATCCCGATCCCCGGAACAGCGAAGCCAATGACACTTCCCGGCGCACTTCCCCCCGGCGCACCACCGACAGGACTCATTCCTCCAGGCGCAATTCCGCCTGGCCAATCTCCTCCGAAAACGAAGGAGCCGAAATAGACCCGATGCAAAGACGCGAACTATTGCGATGCAGCGCGCTGAGCGGACTCATCGTTTATTTCCGCGCCGGGGCGACTTGCGCGCAAGACCCGACGAGCGAGAATGACCGATTTGGAAAGCCCTTCACAACAAAGTGGCGAATTGGCCTGGAAGTGAAGGCCCAGGGCGGCGCGCTAACCGGCGTTATTGCCAATATTCCCATCCCCACTGCATGGCCCGAACAAGAAGTGAGAATCACTTCAGAAGACCATTCGCCGCAAGCGAAGCCCGCGAGATATCGCTCCGTTGACCAAGGCGTTAATCAACTTCAGGTACTAATCCCCAAGCTCGCGGCAGGCGAAACTGCCAAGTCGGTGATCTTTGTCGAAGTCGTGAAGCGGAATATTCTCCCGCCCACGGAAACGAGCGGCTATCACTTGCCCAAAGTCGTCGATGGAACACTAAAGAAGTACTTGCAAAAAAGCCCCCTGATCGAAATCCAAAGCGCCAAGATCAAAGAGCTTGCCGAGCAGTTCGCTTCCTCCGATGAAGGTGACTGGAAGCGAGTCGAGAAAATCTTCCACTGGGTCCGCGACAATATCGAATACAAGTTCGATGAGAAGCTCCGCGGCGCGCTCTATGCTCTCGAGAACAGCCGGGGCGATTGCGAGGAAATGACCTCGCTCTTCGTGGCCCTCTGCCGGCTCAACGGCGTGCCTGCCCGAAGCGTTTGGGTGCCGGGACACTGTTACCCCGAGTTTTATCTTGAGGATGAAAAAGGAGTTGGAACGTGGTTCCCCTGCCAAGTTGCGGGCGCATCCCCTGATTTCGGTGAAATGGCTGAACTCCGTCCAATCCTGCAAAAAGGGGATAGCTTCAAAGTTCCCGAACATCGCGAGCCGCAGCGATATCTGGCTGAGTACTTTAAAGCGAAAGACGCCGCCGCGGCCCCCGAAGTGCGTTGGATCAGAGAACAAGTCCTCGATGCAACTCCGCCCCGTTCAGCACGCTAGTTTGACAATGGCGGAGCCCCACAGACTTGCTCTAGATCTTCAAAGAAATGGGGATACGTCTTCGCTGTACAACCTGGGTTCTCAATCGCCACCCCGGATTGAACCAGTCCCGCGATGGCAAAACTCATCGCCATTCGATGATCGTTATAAGTGGCAATTGACGCCCCCTTCAGCGGCCCTGGCGTAATTTCGAGACCATCATCAAACTCACGAACGTCGGCGCCTAACTTTCGCAGTTCTCGGGCCAAGTCGCCCACTCGATCGGTCTCTTTGTGTCGAATGTGAGGGACATTGCGAATACGCGTCGTTCCCTTCGCGAAGAGCGCGACCACTGCCAACGTCTGCACGGTATCGCTGATGTCGTTCATATCGATATCAATGCCGCGAAGAGTTCCTCCTCGAACGGTGATGGCGTCACTTGACTCGCTTACGTCACATCCCATCTGAGCCAGCGCATCGCAAAAACGAACATCGCCTTGCAGTGCATTTTTGGTCAGTCCCTCGACCGTTACTTCGCCGCCAGTCACTGCCGCCGCCGCCCAAAAATAGCTCGCCGCGCTGGCATCCGGCTCAATCGAGTATTCGCACCCTCGATACTGGCCCACCGGAATCGAAAC
>JBKJSI010000379.1:0-3755 GCA_046595915.1 Pirellulaceae bacterium | reverse complement strand
GGGAGAGCCGAATTTGCGGGCAGATGAGGCTTCGCTGCGTTCGCTGTTGATTGATACTCCGTCCGGCGCGCAGGTTCGCCTCAGCGATGTAGCGGACGTCACCATCTCGCCGATGGCGAATGAAATCAAACGAGAAGCGGCGTCGCGAAGAATCGATGTGACGTGCAACGTGAAAGATCGTGACTTGGGTTCGGTGGCGTCGGAGATTGAAAAGAAAGTTCGCCAGATTCCTTTTGAGCGAGAGTACCATCCGGAGTTCTTGGGTGAATTCAAAGCTCGGCAGGAATCGAGCTGGAAGCTTTTCATCTACTCGGTGATTTCGATGATCGGCATCGTGATGCTGCTTTACGTCGACTTTCAGTCGTGGCGGCTGACGGGAATTGTGATGTTGACGATCACTTTCGCCCTGATGGGGGGAATCTTTGGAGTGTTTTTTACCGGCGGTGTTCTTTCCCTCGGGTCACTGGTGGGTTTCGTGACCGTGCTGGGGATCGCCGCCCGGAATGGGATCATGATGGTAAGCCACTACCGGCATCTCGAAGAGCATGAGGGGGAGGAATTTGGTTTGAAGCTGGTGCTTCGCGGGGCAGAGGAACGTCTCAATCCTGTTTTGATGACAGCGCTGACGACTGGGCTAGCGCTATTGCCGCTGATTTTTGCTGGGTCGAGGCCGGGAAATGAGATTGAGTATCCGCTGGCCGTGGTGATTTTGGGCGGACTAGTGACTTCGACCATTCTCAATCTTTCTCTGGTACCTTCATTGTATCTATTGCTTGGAAAGGGCGCGGTCGCAAAGCCGTTGGCATAGTTCTCCTAGGTGCACTGCCAGCCGCGATTTCATCTCATACATTGGACATAAGCTCTGATCGAACCTCCCAGTGCGTAAATTAGATTGCACTGTTTTTTGGAGAACAATTCACGATTGAAGATCGCCTAACGATGCTTTTCGGTGTTGCGCATCTCTCAGGTAAACGCGAAGCAGCCAGTGCCAGCTCAATGACGAGCACTCCGCGCGCACAGCTACTTCGTCAATTCGCCCTGGCCGGCCATCGAACCGAGCGATAATCCTGTTCACGCCGCCCGCGAATACGACTTCAACAGGCCACCAAGCCGTTTTCGGCATCGGATTTTGTGTAGTTCGGGAATCGGCGGCTCAGTTGGGTCCGCCTGATGTTTCTTGTTGCCCGTCTTCCCTTCTGTCGGCGTCCGGTTCTCCAAGCCCTGATGTGGCCGCTCGTTAAGATAATGCTCCAAGAATTCCTTGCATAAATAATCGAAGTGCTTGGTCCCACAGATAACAAAGTGGTCCGTGCATTCCAGCTGAATTGTTTGAATGAACCGCTCGACGTAGGCGTTCATGTTAGGCGCCCGGAAGGAGGTATTCACCACTCCGACCCGCTGCTTCTTCATCATTTCGTCGAAGTTCTTGGAGTACGCGCCATCGTTGTCACGAGTAATCTGGCCAACTTTCAGCCCGTGTGACCTGGCGCGATCCACGATGATTTCCGACTGCTCGGCAATCCATTCAGGCGTTTGCTTCATGGTAGCGGGCGACAAAAATACCCTTCGACTCTGCACATGGATAAACGCGAGAATGAAAGCTTGTCGAATCCCCGTGGGCGTAACGATTCTGCGGCTAATGAAGTCACACTGCCAAAGCGAATCGGCGTGCCGCTTGATGAACTCATCCCAGCTGCCTTCTCCTTTCGGTGGGCCCGGATCGCGACCGGCGCTCTGAAGAATCTTCTTCACGGTGTTTCGTGATGGGCATTTGATTCCCATCTTTTTGAGCTCCCCCATAATGCGGGTCTAGCCCCAATCGTTTTCTTTGGCCATCTTGAGGATGAGGTTGCAGAGGTGTTCAGGCGTCTTCGGTCGGCCTCGACGAATGGCTTACTTCTTCTTTGGTCCCTTTCGCCGGTCGTCCTGAATCCACTTGATCATGGTTCCCGGATGGACGATCGAGACGATCTGCTGGAGCACCTTCCCCGCAATCTTGCTGGCGAATTTGAGCAGGCGAGTTCGTTCGGAGGGTGTCACCACTACCCGTTTCCCCAGCTTCGACCGCAGGATCTCATTCTCAACCTTGAGATACTTCACCTGCCTGGCCAACTCCTTGTTGTTTGCGCCCGCCAGCACCAGTAAAAGAGACGTGTAGATATTCCGGCAGGCGCTCATTTTTCGACTCGTCGTAAGTCGGGCTGGGCCAATACGAAGACGTATTTTCTGCACAGCGGCTGGGGGAGTTTTTGACAGGGTAAAGGCGCGGAGTTGGGATCACAATCATGGTGCGGAAGGCTCACAAGAGATTTGCTGCTTCGTTGCCGCTAAGCGCCATCAATACGACACGCCACCCCGGAGTTGCGCTGCGAACCCATGAAGTTGGCTCGTGCTTCAAGCTTCTCCATTTTGCCAACCCGCGCACTCTAAATGCGCGCGCCTGTTAACTCCCGGGTTGGTTAGAACCTTTCCAAAACTTTATAACCCGCCGGTTAACACATTAGCGGTTTACGGGCGTCGAGCGTAGCGAGCCTGCCCGTAACTGCGTGTTGACGAAGCCCGTAGCGGCAGCGGATCAGCTATGGGCATTTCATCATGAGAAGAACCGCACGGCGGCTTGCTGCCTGCGCGAACCGCATCTCGAAGGTAGAGAGTCGGCGGGAATGGCGAGTAACGAGGGAGCTTCGCGGCCCTCCGCTGCGTCGTTGGGTGGTGGAAAGTCGCTCTATTTCGCATAGCGCGCAGAGCATCCGCGCAGTCGGTCGCGGAACCGAACACGAATTGAGGGCGGAAGGAGTGGCGGGGTAGAGTTGCTTCATGATGAATCCAAGCCGGTGACCAGCGTCAGCGACGCCGATGTGAAATCGCGGCCCAAGTAAGCCGGCGGCAACTCGAAGCGGCGCAAGGGCGCTTGGCAGTTCGGACAGCGAAGGCATTCCTCTTCGGAGGCCTGACGATCTTCGGGTTTCGGTTCGTGTTCAACCTCGGTCGACTCGGAGTGACCGCTTAACAATCGTCGACAGTCGGCCAGTTTCGTGTCGACATTGCGTCCCGCCAGCAGACCGTAATGACGGATCCGAACGAAGCCCTTCGGCAAGACGTGCAGCAAGAACCGGCGAATGAACTCCTCGGCGTCCAACGTCATCTGCTTGTGGCGATGCTGGTCGGCGTAATCCTTGTACTGGAAGGTCACACGATCTTGCTCCATCGAAACCAGCCGCCGATTGGAGATCGCCACGCGATGCGTGTAGCGTCCCAAGTACCGATAGACTTGGCTTGCGCCGCCGAAGGGTGGCTTGGCGTACACGATCCACCGCTTTCGATACAACGCGCCGCGCAATCGCCGAAAGTTTGCCGGATCCCGTAACGATTCCACGCTGCCAGCAAGCGTGAGTACTCCGGCTTGATAAGCCGCATTCAGTCTCGCCAGGAATTTACCGCGAAACAGTTGGCCTAGCACGCGGACGGGCAGGAAGTAGTTCTCTCGGCCAGCGATCCAACGCTGGCCATCCGGTGACAATCCGCCGCCGGTCGCCGACTTCAACCGTCGCAGATGCACTTGCGAAGCTCCTCATCAACGGACTGGAGCAGAGCTCCCTTACATTAACAGTTAGAGATGGTGAGTTGACTGCAGAAGAGGTGAAGCAGCTTAGGCCGATCAAGAGCCTGCGTTTTTTGCAGCTTCAGCCCGCCGGGCATGGCGATGAGATTTTTGAGGAACTTGCGAAGTTCCCGATGCTCGAGCGAATCGAAAC
>JBKJSI010000323.1:0-3552 GCA_046595915.1 Pirellulaceae bacterium | reverse complement strand
GCACTACTGCCACCCACAACCAAATCCCATAGTGGCCGCGGTAGTCATCCATTTTGTGGCGACGAAGCGAAAAGATCAGATAGCTACAAAGCGTCGCCCCCGCCACCAGCAAAACGCTCAATCCGCGCCCGAGAGACCCGGGCGCATTCACATCAAAGATTGCCCCAGCGGTTCCAAATTGCTCTGCAAACGCCTCCCGTCGAAGATGGCCAAAATGAACTCCGACCGAACCGACCCCCACCAGCGCAGCGATAGCAAAAATCGCCCAAATGCGAATCGGCAACAGATCCGTCAGCCGCACCTGCCGTGACGCCAAGGCATCGTCGGGATAGCTCTTACTCTTGCGCGTAGCCTTAGGGCGCGACTCCTCCGCGGCGTCATCTTCGCCTTCCGGGGTTCCGCTGGCTAATCGCGAATCGTCCAACATCACCCGACGGCGACGTTCGTCGCTGGGGCGTCCACGCCGTAATTCCATTCCGTAAACCATCCCTAGCTAGCGAACAAAAACGCTGGCAAACCTTCCCTGGCTACCCGCGCATTTGACACTCTGTCTGATTCGGCGTTTCCCCTCGCCGCAATGAACGCTGGCCCCATACGATTCACGCTTCCCCTAGCCAGCAAAAAAAGTGTATCCCGCAGATTGCGCAATCTCCCTAAAGAGGCCATAAACAACACGCTGAAAAATCATTTCAGACTGGACACTTGGTAAATGTGAAATAGACCCGTGCCCAATAATTAGGCAGCTGGTTCATTGCCTCAAAAAAAGCGGGTTTGCTCAAAATGCAAGCAGCTAGCATTGCATTGACGTAAGTGCTTGCAGTGACTTGATATGTGTGATGACCTTGACTTGCTTTCGACGATTGCGGTATCTCACGCTTCCTCAGTTGGAACGTGGGGTTGGGATGACCTTACGTGAGAGAGATACCTATGTGCCCTGAAGGAAGGAGCCAGAAGATGAATGATTCCGTTGCTTACGCCGTTCCCACCGAACGTGCCCCGATGACCGCCCCGATTTCCTCGGATCGCATGCCCTCAGACCGTGGCCAAGAAGCCTATCGCGTTGCAGGCGAGATGTTTCGCCAGGAACCCGATTGGGTGACCTTCTTCCGCGAAGTGCTGGGTGTGGATGGCGTTGTTCGCCGCCTGTTCCCCTCGACCGACGACATGGCCGCTTTCGAAGCGACCAAGGAATATGCCGAGATCCAGCAAATGCTGGCCCGCCTCCGCGACAAGAATGACATCTCGTCGGAAGGCATCGAGCCAACCCGCGTGATCACCGTCCGTATGCCCAAGAGCCTCCACGAGTCGTTGCGAGCCGAAGCTCATCAGCGCAAGACCAGCATGAACAAGCTTTGCATCAGCAAGCTGCTGCAAATGATCGACGACGAACTCGTCCCCCAAGACTAAGTCGCCGCCCGAAGGCAAATGGCTGGACGAGCCAACAGTCCAGCTTCGATCAACCCCGCTGGGTGTGGCACGCGCAGGCGGCCCGTTGCGATAAGCACGGCCCCGAAGTGCGTGGCAAATCCGCTCAGCCAAAATGAAAATGCTAAAAATCGCCGGGAGGCCCTCTCTCGGCGTTTTTCATTGCGTCGAAGTTTAACTTTGTCGTAGTTTATTTGCGTCGCAGTTTAATTGCGTCGCAGCCACCATTTACCGAGCCAGATCCAGCCGCATCACCGGATAAATCACAATCGCCGCATAAAGAACCGCGCTCGCCACCACCACCATCAAATGCCAAAGGGGGTGAAATGACCAATGGCGATGGTCATTCTGCAAGAAAAACGTTCCGGCCGTGTAAAGCACCCCACCAATGAGCATCATCGCAAAACAACCGGTCGGAATGTAAAAGAACAAAACCAAAGAAGGAACCCAGCCCAAGACTACGTACGACAGCGACGTCATATTATCGATTCGATGCTTCACAAGGACTTTGGAGTAGAAGCCGGACAGGGCGGCGACCCAAACCAGCAGCATTACCAATATTCGTCCCCAACCCTCCATGAAGCCGCAAGCAATCGGCGTAAACGTCCCCGCGATCAAGAAATAGACCGTCCCTTGATCCAAAGTTCGAAACCGATGCCGTAGCTCTGGCGTCCGAACCGCATGCGAAAGAGTCGAACAAAGATAAAGCGTGTTCTGACTCAAGCCATAAACCACACAAGGCACGACCAGCTCTGGCCGATATCGATTCGCAAAATAGACTAAGAGGATTCCGCCAGGAACCGACAGCAGGAATCCAACCCCATGAATCCACGCATTCAATCTCTCTTGCGAGGCATTTTCGTCCGTCCAATTGATCGCCATATTTTCGACCGTTTCCCAATACCGCTCAAAGTTGCGTCCCAACAATATCAGAAATCGAAGTCGGAAGCTTGAAGACCGCCGTCCGCCAAGTCTCCGGTACGGCTGTTACACCCCTGTGACCAAACCCAGTCGCCTTGGAAACGTATCGACTCCCAACCTCACCGCCTTCAATAACCCAGCTCGTCCGGTCTCAAAATGCAATCTAACCTCGTGCTCCCACTAATACTGCTCTCCGCCTCCGTCGTCTGCTACGGCCAAGACGCCGGCTCGAAAAATACCCCACCCACCACCACCCTCGGCAAAACCGTCACCGAACTCGATAAAGCGATCTTCATTATCTACCAGGCCAAGAACAACGACTATTGGTTCGGAAGCGACGGGCAAGGCGTCTATCGCTACGACGGCAAAACAGCCATCCATTTCACCACCAAAGATGGACTCAGCAATAGCCGGATTCGTGAAATCCAAGAGGACAAACTTGGCGCCGTCTATTTCACTACCCAAGAAGGCGGCGTCAGCAAATTCGATGGCCAAAAATTCACAACCCTGCCTGTCACCAAAGGAGGCGAGTGGAAACTTGAACCCGACGATCTCTGGTTCAAAGGAGAATCAGGAAAAAATGGACCCTATCGCTATGATGGCAAGACACTTTTCGATCTAGAACTCCCCAAGAGTTTCCTTGAAGACGAATTTTACAAGACAAATCCCAAGCGCCCTTGGGGACCATATGAAGTCTACAAAATCTATAAAGACCGAAAAGGAAACCTCTGGATTGGAACATCCGTCTTCGGCCTCTGCCGCTTTGACGGAAAATCGCACAGCTGGTTGTATGAAAAACACCTCACCGACGTCCCAGGCGGCGGCTCCTTCGGCATCCGATCCATCCTCGAGGACAAAGCGGGTACATTCTGGATTTGCAACACCAAGTACCGATACCGAATCGAACCAGGCGACTCCGTCGATCCCACGGCGGAGGAGAAAGCCAGAAAACTACTTCGATACAAACGAGAATCAGGGATCGAGAGCTTCAAATCGGTAGAAGGAAAGGACATGGTGTACTCCATGTCGACCCTCGAGGATAAGAAAGGAGAATTGTGGTTTGCAACTCATGGCGAGGGCGCCTACCGCTTTGATGGAAAAAACGTGACTCACTACCCAGTCATGGATGGCGACAAGTTGGTGACGCTCTTTGCGATCTATCAGGACAACCAAGGCGAACTATGGCTAGGGACGCATGAACATGGC
>JBKJSI010000168.1:0-12980 GCA_046595915.1 Pirellulaceae bacterium | reverse complement strand
ATTCGCCTTTTTGATCACGACGGTATCGGCGCTAAAGGCGACCAGGTCGCCCTTGATCTTGTACGTGCCGCTAGCCGTCTTCCACTCTCGAGCCGCGGCAAAAGGACTAAGCAGACTCACAAAAAGCAACGCGATCAGGCACCGGGTCATGGCATTCAGTCTCGACGCTATGAGAAGCGTGCTTTGCAATGGAAGCACAACAGTAAAGGGAAGAGTCGCGACACCTGAGGCGGCGACCAACCAAAACGGGTCAAAACATCATCGCCTTGGCAAGTCGCATTTGCAACCGGCAACTGCTAAACCAGGCGTGTCCCGCCAAACCGGAAACTTCGTTCCTGTGAGTACCGCTGTCTCGCCAACTTGGGGCGTTTCGACACGCAAGAATTTCCCCAAATGGTTCCCAAATGAAGCCACTCAACTTCTATAATCACAAGAACGCCCATGCCCTGAGCCAGCCTGCGACGCACTGCACCCCCAATTTTGCAATCTGGGAAGGCTCACCAAAGTATGCAGCTCAACTTGAGCATCTGCCAAAAACAAGCCGGTTTTCACAGTGCGGAGCGGTAGCAAAGGCCTGGAACCGGGAACGAACCTGGCAATCTAAACCATCGAGTGACAACCTAAGCGCATTAGGTGGCCATCTAGGCCATCTAGGCAACCTAATAAAAACAAGCACTTTTTGGCTCGTGAATCTGGCCGCAGTCCGAGTCCTAGCGTGCCAAACCAACGTTGAAAGTGAAAACTCGCTTTCGATCGGAATTCGCGTCGGCAATCGGGAAAGCAAAGTCCAGTGCGAGCGGCGCTTGGCCCATGGCGGGGATATTGAGGCGAAGCCCCACGCCCGGCGCCACGCGGAAGTCATTCCAGTCGACCGAAAGATTCTCTTCAACCGTTCCGTAGTCACAAAACACGACGCCCTTCACCATGTCATCGGCGGTGATTGGGAAATAGTATTCAGCCGAGCCATAGATTTGAAATTCGCCACCGACGGTGACCGAGTTTTCAATCGGCGAGGCGCCGCGGAAAGTGAAGCCGCGAATCGTGGTGGCGCCGCCGAGGAAGAAGTGTTCAAAGATCGGGGTTTCTGAACCCGTCCAGCCGGACGCGATGCTCAAACCCAAGGTATGGCGACCGGAACCATCGGGTCGTTGCCAAAGAAGGAAGTACTTTCGAAGGTCGACTTCGACGCGGGGATATTGAAAGTCACCCCAGACTTGCTCGAAGCTGGCTTGGAAAAAATGTCCTTCCGACGGCATGAACGGAAAATCACGCGTGTCATGCGTGATTGCCGGTTGCAAGCCGACAAGAAAATTGTCTCCGACCACCGCATCCAAGTCTGCAACGCCGGGAACGCGGATTCGATCGATGCCGACATTCTCTACGCGAGTGGTGAGACCAACAGAGAGGTCGTCGGCGAGTCGATAGCCAAATCCAAGCCTTCCGCCGCCGCGTGATTCAAACCAATCGTAGTAGTTGCGGTTGAAGTAAGACCCCGAAACCGTGCCGCTGACTTGCGTATCGAACAGAAAGGGCTCGGTCAGGCTGAGAGCATAGCGCGAAACCACGGCGCCCGGCATCGCTTCAGCGCGAAAGACTTGGCCGTCCCCGCGGAATGCATAGCCTTCCCAAAAGTCACTAAGGGAGCGGGGGAGGCGCGTGATGTCAAAATTGCGTTCTTCAAAGCTCACCTGCCCGGTAACACCCGCATCGCTGTTCATCGCCACACCGATATTGAAGCGCCCCGTCCGCCCTTCATCTAAATTGACAAGGATGTCGGCGGGATACGTTGGCGGCTCTTCAAAGATTCCTAAGGGCGGCGGACTGCCGGTCAGGTTCGGGGGATCTGGCGGCTGCTGAACTAGGTAGTTGGAGCGACCATTTCCCACCGCGGCGGGATTGTCATTCGGAGCATTGTAGCCGGCCCCCGATTGCGGGTTCATTTCGGCATTACTTGGTGGAGGAGGAGGCAAGCCGCCCGCAGGTGGCGCAGGGCCGCCAGACTGGCCAATTTGTGAAATCGGAATAATGGGCGTGGAATTCGGCCGACCTTCGTCTATGTATTGAGTGTAAGCAACAGGCGATGTGCCTGCGAATTCGTTGCGAATGAGCGGCCTGAGTGGAGAAAAAGTAGATCTCGACGCGGCTTCAAACCCGCCTTCGGGATCGGGACGCCCTGACCAGACGCCGGTAGCGGGACCAGTTGGCGAGGTCGCACCAGGCTGAGCCGGCGCAACACATCCCACCAGCGGAAGCGCGACTAAGGCGGCTGCCAAGCTGAAGCAGATTCGAATTTTCGCGGCGTCGGATTTCAAACGCGATTCCTTCGCGTGATGGTTCGAAAGGAGAGACGACTAGTTGCGCGGCGCAGCATCTCGGGTATAGGCTTCGCCAGGCGGTGGGGCGTCGGTATTGGATCGCGGGAGAATACGCTCCATCTCTTGGAGATCAGGGGGTATGACGGTGGCATCAGGCGTCGTGCCTAATGATGGGTCGGTGTTGAAGATCGTCGATGCCTTCAGGCGGGCGAGTCCGGTGTTGAGTCGACGTTTGTTCAAGGTTTCGCCGGGGTGAATCATCATTCGATTGAGCACGACGGATTCACGCGTTCGAGGACTTTCTCCGCCGATGCTGATCTTGATTTCGTCCACATGATGCGGCTTGCCTTCCTGAATGTTGTAAACGAGCGTGAGTTCGCCGGGCTCGTTCAAATAGGTCGGGCTCGGCTCAATGACAGCGAATTGGTAGCCGAGTTCGCCGTAACGATCAAGCATGTTTTGGGCGTCAGCTTCCATCTTAACTTGATTAAAGTACTCGCCGGCCTGGCATAGCATTTTCGTTCTTAGTTCTGATTCCGAGAATTTCTGATTGCCTTGCAGGATGATTTCCCGAACGACAAAGCGAACTCCTTCATTGATGACAAAACTGAGCCGCATCCATTTGTTGTTGTCATCGTATTCATACATCGTGTCGATCTTGGCGTCGAAGTATCCCAACGAGCGATAGTAGAGAATGAGCTTTTCTTTGTCGGCTTCGATCTTTTGCAGGTCGACGATGCCGCCGAGATAATAGAACCAACCGGGTTTGGAGGCAATGAGCGACTTGAGCCGACCATCGGAGGCGAGCGCCGGGTCGTTTCCGATAAAGGAAACACTGCCAATGCGTTCTAGAGCACCTTCATTCACGTGGTAAACGACGCGGCGATCCTTCGTGTTGGTTCCTTCGTCTATGGTAACCGTGGCCTTGGGAAAACCCTTGGTGTGGTAACGCTCTTCTAGCCGACGTTTGCCTTCGTTGACGGTGAACGGATCAATCGCGTCACCGATTTTGAAGCCCAAGTCTTTCGTCAAAGCCTTATCGCTAAAGGCCCGGTTGCCGATGACGATAATCTCGCGAATGAGAGGCTTCTCTCGCACCTCAAACTTGACATACATCCCATCGCGAGTGTCGACCGTCTTGGGAACCGCCGAATAAAAATAGCCAGACTGAAGCAGGGTGCGGACGTCGCTTTCGATGAGCAATGGATCGTATTCGCGATTAGGACGGGTCTTAAGGCTCGTTCGGACCTTCGTTAGCGGTGCGCCATCGGCGCCGACAATATCGACTTTCGCAACTATTGGACGCTTGCCGGGCGGGGCGTTTCTCGCTGCAGGAGCCGGCGCCTCGATTTCCTCGGCCTCGCGCTTCGACTGTGAATAGGCGGTCGATTGCGGCGCACAAAACATTAGCAGAGCGACACAAAACGCGATTCGCATTCGGACCTCCCGAAAATAGGTGCGGCAATTTTGCCACGGCGCGCAAGCGCAAAACCGTGTTGCGGCGACAGGGGAGGAATACTCGACCCGATAAGAACGCCACAAGACAAACTTGGAAAAGTCGCTGCGTTTCGCTAGGAAAAATCGGGCTCATTCAAGCTGGTGATATCGGCGTCATCATCGCGGCGCCAGCGTCCGCTGATAAGGCGTTCATGCGGACGAAAGCGGGATTTGTAGCGCATGTGTGGCGAGCCAGCCACAAAAAACCCAAGGTAGAGGTACTCGAAATTCCACTGCTGGCACCGCTGCCATTGATGCAACACAGAAAACGAGCCAGGCGAGAGTGGCTCTAAATCGGGATCGTAAAAAGTATAGACCGCGGAGAGACAGCGTTCGCCTAAATCACAGATCGCAATACCCACGAGCTTTCCTTCGACGTGGTAAGCGATTTCGACAGTCTTGGTGCAGGACTCGATGAACCAGAATTCGTAGTCTGACTCGCTGAACGTCGCATCGCGGCGATTGAGATGACGCACGTCGCGATGCTTGTTGAAGAGGGCTACTCGCTCGTGATCGACTCGCGGCTCGCCAAGCGTGGCGGTGAAGACCTCGCTTCCTTTGCGAAATGTCCGCGCCATCGTGCGTTTGGGAGTGAACCCCGCCACGGGAATGCGAATCGCCTCGCAGGCTTGGCACTCGGCACACTGCGTGCGATAGACGAGAGGGCCATAGCGGCGATAGCCGAGCGCGAGTAGGTCGTCAAACTGTTTACCGGTCAACTTTGACTGTGGCATGCGCAGCGGCATGCGGGCGGTGCGGCCTGGCAGATAGGGACACGCCTCTTGACCATCATGAACGATTTGCAATTGGGTTGTCTGCCAATTGGTCACGAATGCCTCCGAGCGTCTCAATGAAAATGATGATGGTGGACCGTATCTTTTTCATAGCAGATTCACGGGCGCGGGAAAGTTGGGCGCGTAATTTGGAGGAAATGAGGGCAATTGTGCCCAATGAGAGGCAATTCAGGGCGGCCGAATGCTTGACCCCCACTCTGCGTGGGCGAAAGATGAAGCGATATTGGAAGCGAGTGGAAATAGCGAACGGCTAGAGATTTCCCCGGCGGCCGGCAAGCCGCCGGGGAAATGAGCTTTCTCGATTGGATGAGGCCTAGTGATGATTTGGCAATTGCGAAGTGCGGTGTGCGTCGGGTTACTTTGCATGATGGTCGCGCCTGTGATGGCGAGGGTTCATGTCGAAGCAGCGCGGGGTGCGCCATTTGGAGTTGCGAAGGTCACGATCAATCCGATTGATGGCGATGCGCTGAAACTGGTTCTCAACAATGGATTTGGATTTGATGATCCCGAGGGGCGAGTCCTCTACCCGGTGTTTGTGCCAGGAAGATTTGCGCAGTTCCTGAATAATGTGCTGAAGCCTGCCGAGAGCATCGAGCCGAGTACAATTACCGTCTATTTTCTGTTTCGCGGCGATGCACCTTTTTCCGCGAGCCTATATTCGCCGCGCAGGGATACTTTCACGGTAACGCCTGGCGATCGGCCGCCGAAGCTGCATGAGAGATTGCTGGAGGAATGGTGGCGAGAATATCGACGGACGCTACGAAGTCATGAAGAGGAAGGGGCATACCCCAAGAATATCGATGCTTATCTGGAGGCTTCGCTGGCAAGTCGGATGGGCCTGAAACTCGATCCGGTGAATGACAAGCAGAAACAGGATGGCGGGCACATTACTTCGTTGCACCTCTTGGTCGGCTCGGAGCAGGCAAAGGCAAATTTGATTCACGGCGCGTTTGGTCGAACGAATGCGAATTCGATTACGCTGTTGCCGCTGCCAGCCGCGATGACTTTTGCGGAGCCGACAATTCCAGCGGTGGAAGGCGAAGTGAATATTGAGCGGATCGCAATGCGAACCCCGCGCGAGTGTTTCTATATTCAATTTGGGCGATTCAATCACTTCTTATGGCTAACGGATCTGTTGCGGGATTATGGCGGCGATATCGGCCGGATGGCGGTGCTCCGCGGTCAGTCGAAGAGCATGAACGAGCAGATCGAGCGGCGGTTGGGCGTCAAACAAAATGCGCTGGCAAAGCTACTGGGTGAAACGGTCGTCGAAGATATCGCGATCGTCGGCCGAGACGCCTTCTTTGATGACGGGCCGGCGCTGGGTGTGATCTTGCATGCGAAAAATAATCTCCTGCTGACAACGGATATTCAGCGGCAGCGTCGAGAAGCGTTCACGCGCGAGGCGCCCAACGGAGCAAAAGAAGAGAAGATCAAGATTCTTGATCGCGATGCATCGCTGATGAGCACGCCCGATCATGCATTTCGCTCGATCATGGTTTCGGATGGCGATTTTCATTTGGTTACCACGTCGCTGGAGATCGCCAAGCGATTTATCGAGACCCGCGACGGAGAAGGTTCGCTCGGCGCGACGAACGAGTTTCGGACGATCCGAACGCAATTTGCAAATTCGCGCAAGGACACCGTTTTCGCCTATTTTTCGAGCTTTTTCTTTCAAGGTTTGTTATCGCCTCAGTATCAGATCGAGCAGCGTCGCCGGCTCACTTCGCTTATTGAAATGGAGATGCTAACGCTCGCGCGGATGTCGGCGAAAGCGGAAGGAAATGCGCTCGTTGCAGCGCCCGACCTCGTCGCTCAGGGGCTTTTACCGAAGGGATTTGGGGCTAGGGCCGACGGCTCTGCGATTTTGGAATCGGAAACTGGCTTCGCGGACTCTATTCGCGGCGCGCGGGGCAGCTTCTTGCCCATTACCGATATGCCGATGGAAGGAGCTTCTGCCGACGAATTAGCAATTTATGAATCCCTTACCGATTCTTGGCGAGGAAGGCAGCTTGATCCGCTACTTGTTGCGATCCGGCATGAGCATGACGCCGCCACCGGAATCGAGCGGTTACATGTGGATGCAAAAGTAGCTCTATTCGACCGGGAAAAGTATCGAGTGCTCCTCGATTCCTTCGGACCGGCAACGAAGACAGCAATGACCCGACCCGCCGATGACATTGTCCATGTGCAGGCGGTGCTAACCGGCAATCCGATTATAAAGACCGATCAGGTTTCGCACCTGGTGCTCGGCGTGAAGGATATGCCTCCGCTCGAGAAGTTGAAGCCAGAAGGACTATTGCGAACGCTCGAGTTTGTGCGATCGACTCCTGGATACTTGGCGGCGTGGCCGCGAGTGGGTTTGCTGGCGCTGATGCCGATTCGCTTGGGACCGGAGTCGACAGCGGATGGAATTCAACGGCTTCTCTTTGGCGTATGGCGCCTTCGGAGCGGAGAGTTAACGGCATTTTCGTTTGATCGATCGCTGCTGGAAAACCTGCCGGGGATGATTGCGCCGGTGGAAACGGAGCGCGAGGCACAAGTGCGAATCGAGGTTGCTGACCTTACCAAGTCACAACTCTCGGGTTGGATCAACGCGATCAGTTTTGAGCGGGCGCGTCAGACATCTGAAGCGAACATCAAGGCGGTTCACTGGCTCTCCCAGCAATTCCGCGTGCCGCGAGACGCCTGCATGGGAATTCTCGAGAAATATGTCGGGGCAAAACTCGTCTGCGTCCTTGGGGGCGAGTATGTACTGATCAAAGCGCCGAGCGGGCTGGAAATGTGGGAATCGAGCCAGGCACTGCTCGCCAATGAGACGGAACGGCCTGCCGAATATCAGGCGCCATTCTTAACTTGGTTTCGAGGAATGCGGCTAGAAGCCAAAATCGAGGAATCGCAAGTGGAGGCGCATGGGTTTATTGACCTCTTACGCAAAAGCGGACCCAAAGAAAGTGCCGCCCCGTCTTTTTGGGATTTGCTCAATGGCGCGCCGAAAGCGGGCAAGGCGGAGGAAATTCCGCCGCCATTGCCGACCGCGCCCGCAGAGGAGGTTCCGGGGCCGAAGAAGGCTCGCCGGGCGTTTTAGGCTACTTTTCGAATGATTTCTTCGATGGGACCGAGCTCGTAAATAAGTTGCTTCGCATGAGCCGGCGATTTAGCGCCGACAACGATATGGGCGGATCGAGCGAGTGCTTTTGAGGCTTGGCTCGGATCGGTAACCACGAGGATGTTGCATTCGGCTTGGCCGCTAAATCGGCCGGTGCCGGGGGAAACAACCACTTCAATTTCGGGACGCGAATGGCTGCTCGCGGGAATTCCCTTGAGAACCGACTTGGCCACTGAAATTTGAAGCGGTTCTCCGACGACTCGGATTTTCAGCTCACACACGTCTTTCTTCTTGAGTCCAACGCGACATGCGGTTAGTCGACCGGGACGAGTGAGGCGTTTAACATTCACGCCATCGCGCCATCTTGGAGTGCCAGTGTGATGCACAGGATGCCAAAAATGGAAAGTGAAGCTGCGATTGAGCAGTGAGGTCGCGCGAAGCCCGGCACGACGCAACCGCAACCGCAGATCGTCATCCTCACAATAGAGGCCAACAAACTGTTCGTCGTAGCCGTTGATGCGTTCGTAGTCTTCGCGCCAGAGGGCAATGTTGTTGCCGATGAGTTTTGGTTTATCGGCATGGCGAATGAGTTGATAAAACCAGGCTTTGCGATATTGCGATTGCATCCGGCGCAGCTCACTTTGCGGCGCGTACTTGATAAGCTGACCTGTGCGAATGTCTTCGTCCGTGACGCGCGCGGAGGTAGCTTCATCGAGGCGGACGCAATCACTGCCAACCACAACATTCTTGCGGCGCGCCGCAAGATGGTGCTTCACATGATCGGGCGGTAGCGAGCAATCGCCGTCGAGAAACAGAAGATAGGGCGCGGTGCTCGCAGCGACTCCTTCGTTTCGGCAACGAGTCAGGTGATAGCCAGAATGCGGATGCGTCGCGAACTTAACGCGGAAATTGACCGACTGTGCGAAATTGCGCGCAATGTCGGCCGAGTTATCCGTCGATCCATCATCGGTGATGACGACTTCCATTTTTCCATCGACGCCTTGTTGGGCCCCGATCGAAAGCAGCGCACGGCGAAGGTGCTCGGACCGGTTATAGCTAGAGACCAACAGAGCAATTTCGGGCTGGCTTGGCATCTCAATTCCTCGCGCAAACGATTTGGGCGCGAGAGGTTAGGAACCATGAACATGAGGAGCAAGAGGAGTTTGCTTTGACTGCTAGCAGTGAATGTCAAATTGACAGACCCGGATCGCACTCCGCGCGCATCGCAATTGAACAGCGCGACTTTCGGTGATGCTTATTTTCCAAGGACTTACGTCTTGCAGGAATTTGGCACGGAGCTTGCAAAATTACTGATTGAAACTCAAAAACACCGCCAAAAACGCAGGATTTGGATGAGGTGTCCAAATTGGCCATGGGGCCTCGCGAAATGCGATTGCGGGCGGCTAACGAAGGAGCATTGTCATGCGACGTACGATGGTTCCTTGGAATGAAGCTTTTCGTCCCTTTGGGATCGTGACCCGGGACATGGAACAAATGATGAACGAGTTTTTTGGTCGTAACGCTGCGACGCAAAACGGGCTCGCTCACTACACGCCGGAAGTGAACATCGCGGAAACGGACAACGGCTATGAGTTTTCGATCGATGTTCCGGGCATTCGGCCTGAGGATGTCAAGGTCGAGTATCACGACGGGCAATTAACGATTTCGGGTGAACGGAAAGAGGAAAAAGAAGAAAAAGGAAAAACCTTCCATCGCACCGAAACGACCTATGGTTCGTTCCAGCGCAGTTTCACTCTGCCGGGCGCCATTGATGACGCGAAGATTGCCGCAGTGGCCGCTCACGGCGTGTTAACGGTGACGTTGCCAAAGAGCCAAAAGGTCAAACCGAAAGTGATTCAGGTAACGGGCGATACGAAAGAGGTCAAGCAGGTGAATCCCGCTCTGTAATCGCTTCGATAAGCATGTTGGGTTGTGAGGGGAGCCGTCCGGATTTCTTCCCCCGCTTGAAACCGGATGGCTCCCCTTTTCCGTGTTTTCAATGCGTGCAATCTAATTGGGAAACTTCGCACCGCGATAACTCAAATCCAACAGTTCCATCGGATGTACAATCCGCAGTTTTTCGCCTTGCATGCGGGCTTCGCGCATGATTTGTAAGAGGCAGCCGGCGTTGGCGGTGATGACGGTGTTTGCGCCGGTGCTGAGGATGTTTTTCATTTTGCGTTGGCTAAGGCGGTCGGCCATTTCGGGTTCGGTGAGGTTATAGGTGCCTGCCGCGCCGCAGCAGATTTCCGTTTCGGGTAGGTCAACGAGTTTGAGGCCGGGAATTTGAGACAAAATGCGGCGGGGCTGCTCGCGGATTTTTTGGGCGTGGCCGAGGTGACATGCGTCGTGATAAGTGGCCGTGGTGCGGATTTCGCCTTGCGGAGCAATCAGGCCTAGCGAATCGAGAAATTCGTGGATGTCTTTGACTTTGCTGGCGAATTGCGCAAATCGAGTATCTTGCCAGTGATGCGTGTAGTCCTTGAGCATCGCGCCGCATCCGGCGACGTTGACAATAATCGCGTCAACATCACTGGCAAGAAATGCGTTTACGTTTGTATCCGCGAGCAGTTTGGCCGGAACATCGGCGCCGGCGTGGAAATGAATCGCGCCGCAGCAGGCCTGCGACTGGGGAACGATCACTTCGCAGCCATTTTCTTGCAGGACGCGAGCGGTCGCCCAGTTCGTGTGGCGGAACATCACGTCGCCAACGCAGCCCGTGAAAAGTGCGACGCGGGCGCGCTGCTTTCCTTTGGCCGGCAAGACCGCAGGCAGGGCAGGCTCGGGCTTTTGCAGCTTGGGCAGCATCGTCACGAGGCGACCCAGACGCGGCGGCAGAAGTTTCCAGAGCCCGCTGGCGACGAAAAGTTGATGCAGCCCAAGTCTCTGAGCAATGCGGGCGGGCCAGAGACTGGCGCGGAGGCGATTGGGGTATGGGAAGAGACTGAATAGAATCCAGCGATGAAACCAATCGTCGCTTTTATGCTCGCCACCGGCGGTCTTTTCCATCGCGACGCGAAAGGGCTCGATCAGTTTTCCATATTGCACGCCCGAAGGGCAGGCAGTTTCGCAGGCACGGCAATCAAGACACAGTTCGAGATGGCGGCGGACTTCCTTGGTTAATTCCAGCTTGTTGTCGGCAACATTGCGCATGAGGTAGATGCGCCCGCGGGGGGAGTCATTTTCGTTGCCGAGCTCAACGTAAGTGGGGCAGGAAGCAGTGCAGAGACCGCAGTGGATGCAGTCGAGGAAGAGTTTGTAGTCGATTCCCGCCGCCGGGTTAGTTGCCCCTGGCGTAGTAGGGGAATGGAGTACATCCGGTTGCGACGTCATGTCGAAAAGAGCCTTCCCGGATTGAGGATGTTTTTGGGGTCGAATTGACGTTTGACTTCGCGCATTAGGTTCCAGTTGGCCTCGCCGCCGTAGGTCGCTTGATGCGTCATCTCAGCGCCGGAGGGGTTGGAAAGGATGACGATATTACCGTGATAACGTTGCGCGACGCCATGCAAATTGCCGACCAGCGACTTGCTTAGACCACCAGCTGGAAATTCGCTGAATTTGACATAGACGATGCCGGAACCGGCGTGAGCCAGGATGGCTGCTTTGGCGTCAATTTGGATCGTTGCTTCGATGAAAGGCCGAACACCGGAGGGGGTCAGTGCGGCGCGGATGATGAGCGGTGATTTTTCATCCGCAGGAAAATGGGCGAGTTGATTCAATAAATCTTGATAGCCGTCGCGCTCGATTTTGGAGTTTGGAAATTGCTTGGCTAGCTCCACCAGTGACCACTCTACATCGAGCTTCTCGCCTTCGAAGCCAATGGCAAGCAAGGGGGCGGCTCCAGCCTGGAATGAGGCCAATCCACTGGTGGGTGGTCCCATCAACAAGGAAATGGAGGCCGGAACGGCCGGGAAATTGACGAGTTCGGCAAGTTTCTCGGCTGCCGCAGCCAATGAGGGAATTGGCGCGAGTAACCAGGCGCGAGACTCGGCAATCGGTTTAAGCTTGAGAGTGACTTCGGTGATAACGCCGAGCGTTCCCATGCTGCCGGCTAAGAGTTTGCAGAAGTCATATCCGGCAACATTTTTGACGACGCGTCCACCCCCTTTGAATTCTTGGCCCGTTCCGTCGACAGCGTGAATTCCGATGACGTAATCGCGGACGAGGCCGTAACCATATCGTCGCGGACCATTCCAGTTCGTGGCGATGACTCCGCCGAGCGTTGCTCGGTCTGGATGCGGCACATCGACGGGGAATTGAAGCCCTTCCTTGGAGGCGTCGTCGTTAAGTTCTTTGATCGTGATGCCCGCTTCGACGGTGATCGTCATGTCGCGGGCGGGAAAATCGATGACACGGGTCAGGGCCGACATCGAAAGCCCTGTTCCGGCCGTCTTCGCGGGAAGGCCGTAGTTCAAACTCGTCTCACCACCCAAGGGGTAGACTGCCGACGCGGACCCAAAACAATCGCGCACCACCTCGGCGACTTCTTTTTTAGTCGAGGGAGTAACGCGAAGATTCAGCGGAATAGAAATTTCAACGGCCATAGAAGTTAGAGTTTAACCCTTAAGTCCGGCTTAGTCGCCCCGTAGCTTTTCGAGGATGGCAATCGGCATAAACAGATGGAGCGGTGCATCCGCGAGAGCGATAAAGCCATGTTTCGCATAAAAGCTTGCGGCGGATTCATCGATCGCGTCGACTTCCACGGCATAGACGCCAAGGTTCGTCGCAACGTCGGCCACCCGACTCAATGCGTCAAACAACAGCACGGCGCCCAGCCCCTTTCCTTTTGCGGATGAATCCACGGCGAGTCGCGCGAGTAGTATGCTTGGAACCGGGTGCTTCGGCAGTTTGCGAGAGACTTCAGGCGGCAAATTCTGAAACGCGATGGCTCCGGCGGCAAGGGTGTAGTATCCCAAAACCTGCTTCTCGCCGGCCATGACCACGACAAAAGTCTTACCCAGTTTCCGCTTTTCGTATTGCGTGACGCGGTCGCGAAGGAAATCGTCGAGCGAGGACTGACCGCACGAAAATGTCGCGCGATGATGCAGTTTGTTCAGTGGCTCGATCACCCAATCAGCCACGACGCGACCTTACTTGGCTCTTGTGCCTTGCCGCCGCCTTCTTGAGAGAAGCATTCGGCGCCTTCGGTTTGTCGAGACTTTTGAGGAATATATCTCGATCGCGATTGGAAAGCGGTTTTCTGGCTTCTTTCGCGAAAGGAAGAAGCCAGAAAACCGCTTTCCAATCGCAATCGAGATATATTCC
>JBKJSI010000032.1:0-3400 GCA_046595915.1 Pirellulaceae bacterium | reverse complement strand
AAGAAGAGTTTGGCGAAGACGCTCGACGGCCAACTCTCCGACGGCACTGACGCACCGCTCCGTGTCCACGACAATCCGAAGCCCTCGCACGAGAGGGGCAATGTCGGGAATCGCGTTTCACCATGCAGCTGCTCGGCTGCAAACTGGTCTAGCGAAATGCTGTTGCGAAATCCGGCCCGACGCTCCGGATGAGGGGCGGCGGTCAAAAAACTGTAATTGGAATCGTGGCTGGGACCCACGTCCGGATGCGACAACCCGGAAATGACGGTGAAGTCGTCACGAAAATCTTTGAGCACTTCCAGGTATGGAGACAACTCATAGTCCCGCCCTGCTTTTTCCGGAAGGAAATAGGGCGGATGCAATCCAAGCGGCGTATTGATGCACACCATGCGTCTTTTGACTCGGGGCGCAGATGAGTCGGCTGCGGCGCGCCGGGTCATCGCATCGAGTAGAGGTAGCGCCACTGCAACGCCCACGCTCCGCAGCATGGTTCGGCGATCCACTTTCATCTTGAACTAGCCTCCGATGAACATGCGCAACCGAGATCGTCGCTTTGGAATTCCATTGTCACTTATTCCGAAATAGTTTGCTCTGAACGACTTCATGCACGAGCGTTCGAAGACCGTAGTTCTTTTCGCGCACGCGGGCGATGATCGCGTCGATCTCCGGCCGATCAAACTTGGTCGGCGCCGCGCCGGTCGCATAGGTCACCAGCTTGGTGCTTAGAGATCGAGTGAGTTGATCCTTGTCACGCAGCAGCAACTCACGAAACTCGTCGATGTTCTTAAACGGCTTGCCGTCTTCGGTCACAGCCGACGGGTCCACCGGCTTGCCCTTATGGTACGGCATGCGCCGACCGTCAACGACGACCTCGCTTCCATTACCGGTGACGCGATAGTGTTCGCGCCAACCGCCAATGCAGTCAAAACTCTCCAGCGCGAATCCGGGCGGGTCGATCTTCGCGTGACAACTGGCGCAGGCGGCGTCCGAGCGGTGTTTTGAGAGTTGCTCTCGGATGGTCGTTGCGCCTCGGATGTCGGGATCGATCGCCGACACCCCTTCGGGCGGCGGGGAGGGCGGCGTCCCCAAAATGCGATCGAGCACCCAGGCGCCGCGCATGACTGGCGAGGTCGTGGTGCCGTTGGCAGTCACCTTCATGACGCTCGCCATCGTCAAGACGCCGCCGCGATGACTTCCCGGTGGAAGGGGCGTCTTGTGAAACTCCCAGCCTTCCACGCTCGCGATGCCGTAGTGCTTGCCCAAGCGTCCGTTGAGCATCGTGAAATCAGAATCGACGAAGCTAGTCAGGCTGAGATCGTTTTTGAGGATCTCGTCGAAAAACAACTCCGTTTCGCGAATCATCGACACTTTGAGCAGATGATCGAACTCGGGGTATACGATGTGGCTGGGCTCGGTTGCGTCGATTTCACGCAAACGGAGCCACTGACCAACGAAGTTTTCGGTAAAGATCGCGGCTTTCGGATCGGCGAGCAATCGCTCGACCTGCTTGCGGAGAATGTCGGGCTGATTCAGTCTTTTTTCTAGAGCGAGCGAAAAGAGTTCCTCATCGGGCATCGTACTCCAGAGGAAATAGGAAAGCCGGCAAGCCAGCGCGAAATCGTCGAGTTCTCCTGGCCGCTCTCGAAGAAAGAGAAACTCAGGCGAGATTAGTACGCCCTTGAGGGCGGCTCGCATCGCCTGCTCGAAGGTGTATCCGGCGGCTTGCTTCGATACCACGATCGCCACGAATGGCGCGACGTCGTCCGCAGTGACGGAGCGGCGAAAGGCGCGGCGCGCAAACTTAGTGAGGATTTGCTCCGCATCGATTCGTGGCTCATCTGTAACGACTTCCACGCGGTCGGAGAAGTTGTAGGTTGCAAACTTTTTTTGCGGCATCTCGCCGAAGAGGCGGCGATGACTCTCCGGAGGCCAGGTTTCATTGAGTGGCCCCTCGACTTCGATGTACTGGACTGCCAGACCAGGGCCTGTCCATTTTTCCCCCCCGATCCGCTTCACGGTGTTTGCGCCCGCCAATCCGTAGGGGAGCATCGTGATGGTGGTGCGCGGCTCCATATACCGGATGAATTCGAATACGGTTGGTTTGTCGGGCGGAGCGTCGAAGTAACCCACGAGTCCGCTCTTGCCGTTCAGGGGTGTGCCGCTGGCGGTGACGCGAAAGGTGACCGGCTTGCCCTCTCCCTGGATCGTTGAAGCAGAAATGCGAAAGCGATAGGCGCCGGCTTCGGATGGATAAAACTGCGTTGCACCGACGTTGTGCCATTCCGACGAGCAGAAGCAGACCACTTCACCGTCCGGAAGGAAGCGATAGACATCCTCGGTCGTGTTTCGAACCGGGTGCCCATCTTTGAGGCTGTGTCGCTCGAGGCTCGAGGTGGGCGGCGTGGGCCGATTGGCAATCGCCATGTTCAGCGCCATATCAGCCGCCTCGAGATATTTTTCCATGAGGAACGACGAGGTGTGATGCGCGGCGGCTGCGTTATCGAATCCGTCGGCGGAGCCATCCTGGGGCAGCTGCTCCTTGAGGCTGGCTTTGATTCCAAGCAGGTCATTGATGGTGTTTTCGTATTCGATCCGGTTCAGTCGCCGCAGGGTTACGCGCCCGTGAGTTGCCCGCGCTGCGGCTTCTGCTGCGGTAACGCGAGTGGTGAGCCATTCCGTTAGCGCCGCCACTTCTTTTTCTGACGGTCGAGGCTTTTCCTTGGGAGGCATTTCTCCCGCCCGGAGTCGTTCCGTTACTCGATCCCAAAGTTGACGAGTCCCGTCGTCCGCGAAATTCATCGTCAGAGTGTCGAGCCGGACTTTTCCTGCGGGATTTTCCCCGCGATGACATTCCAAACAGTGACTCGCCAGCAGCGGGCGGAATTGATCATCGAATTGCTGGGGATCGTCGTTTTGGCCGATCGACGACTTGCCCCACAACAGCAATCCAATAGCGGAAATTAAAAACGCTCTCGCGCGCCAACCGGCCATGCGATGACCTCTCCCTGTTCAGAATTGATTTCATTCTAAGTGCAGAGCAGATCAATTGTCTCATTGGCTATACCGAGCGGCTAGAGGCGTGCAGGATGTTTGCGCTCGAACGAAGGCAAGACGCTCATGACGTCACGCCGTGCTGACAACCACAACATTGGGGACTTTTCCGCGCGAGTTCTCGCCACCCTGGGTGCGGGAGGCCAAGAGATGGTCAAGTCCGGACAAGACAATCGCGGCATTTCTTGGGTTCTGGGCGGCGTGAAAATTTGCCCGTAACATTTGGATCCGCCTTACGCTGGTCGTGTTTTCAGGGCGAATCTGGCAATGACTGCTAGGTTCGCCGGCATTTTGCTCCAAAGGAATCCCACCTGTGACTACTCCACGGCCGCTGATGATTCGCATATCC
>JBKJSI010000004.1:0-10368 GCA_046595915.1 Pirellulaceae bacterium | reverse complement strand
GTCGAAGGAAAGGCCGCGAAGGGCGTGGTGTTGACCTTCATTAAAGAGGGGGCTGGGCCGAACGACTTTCCAGCGCCGCTTTTCTGTGCAGTGACGAGCGTGAATGCTCCATTTTCCTCGGTGACTGCGGTCGCTGGAAAGTCGTTCGGCCCAGCCCCCTCTTTAATGAAGGTCAACACCACGCCCTTCGCGGCCTTTCCTTCGACTTTGACCAAGCCCTTAACGGGAACCAAGGCCGGGCCGCCGCCACAGCCGGTTATGGCAAACAGGACTAAGAGGGCTGAAGGCATCCAACAACAAAATCTAAACTTTCTCTGCATAAATTCCTTTAACAATCCGCAAGTGTAATCCGACTCAAAACCCAATAAGGGAAGAACCGACAACCTCAGGTTTAACCTAAAGGTTACCAACGCGCAAATACTTGCCTCGGCAGGCAACACCTGCCTGGATCATTTCTAATGCGCCGGCGGGCGACTTTCAATCAATTCGGGGGGCGGATTTCCGAATTTTTCCATTATGCCGCGCGGCGGACCACCCGCGCCGGATGAGGCAATACCTCTTCGATGAGATACTGAGCCGCACGGTCGGAGGCTCCAGTTTTGCCTACTTGCGCTAATAGAATGTGAAGTTCGCGCCGTTTTTCCTCGTAAGAAACCGGATCATTAAGCCACTTCACCACATGGGCCGCCATGTCGCGTGCTCGGTCGCCGCAGGTTAGATACTCGGGAAAGGGAACCGGCTCAGCGTCAGGCGCATCGGGGTCATAATGGTCATATTGATCCATAAACCGGTTATCCGCCGCCAAAAGATTCACCAACGTGATATACCGCGCCCGGCGAAACCAAGTTTGAGCTTTCATCGCCACTCGGCTGATATAGTAGAGAATCACCGAGGGCTTTTGGTGAAAAAGCAGCTCAAGGGATACGGAACCTGAGCATGCCAAACAGGAATGGGCGGCGCGGAGGACTTCGGTCGTCTTCCCCACATAAACTTCGATTTGCGTGTTTTCTGGGAGTTGCCGGCACTCCTTTCGAACGATCTGCCGCGCTAGTTCGGCCTGACTCTCATTGAACGAGGCGACGGCGAACTTCACGCATGGCGTCTGCCGTGCAACATGCCCCGCTGCCCTTAAGAACCAAGGGAGGTTCGCTAGCACTTCCTGCGTTCGCGATCCAGGAAGAATTCCCACCAGCCGCTCCGGACCGGCGGAAAGTTGTTCGATGAGCGCTTCATCAGGTTCCTGCGCGGCGAGCTCGTCAAAGTAGGGATGCCCCACGAACACTGCTTTGCAGCCCCGCTCGGCATACCACTCGGCTTCGAATGGCAATTTACAGAGCACATGGTCAACATCGCGTTTCATTTTCTTGATCCGCCAGCCACCCCAAGCCCACAGTTGTGGGACGCCGTAGTAGACGACGGGAATGCCAGCACGTTTGGCCGCTTTGGCGATATGCCAATTGAAGCCGGGATAATCAATCAGCACGACCGCATCGGGCCGATTCTCGCGGAACCACTTCTCCGCGCTCTTAATCAGGCCTTTGAAAGTGCGGTAATTGAGCAGGACGCGCAAGAACCACATCACCGCGAGTTTGGTGAGATCAAAATGCAGCCTGCAACCGGCGCTGCTCATCTTCGGCCCGCCGTAGCCGACGCATTCGATCTCTGGATAGTGTTCCTTCAGCGCGCGAACCAAGTTCGCGCCATGCAGGTCGCCGCTCGGTTCGCCTACGGAAAAAAAGACTTTCATCCCTGACGCGCTTTGGCAAAGCGCCCTCCTGGCGCAAGACTAGAACAAGCCCGCAAGATTATCCGGCGAAGTGATCGCCGAAGGCTAGGCCAAAATTGGGATGCTAGCAGCATGACATGTTCGATCGCCAAGCGGGGTTCGCCTTGTCACCAAGCGAGGCATCTGTGACGATTCGCGCGTTCTCGCCGCCGCATGGAGGCCCTGCACTGTGTCCATTACGCTAAACCTGGTTTTCGCCGCCAAAGCCAAGAGCACACACCACAAACTGGCTCTCGACGCACTGCGCCACCTTCGCGCCCCTTCCGCCGAGAAATGGCGTGATGCGTTTCTGACTTATGCGAACAACTATCTACAAGGCGCTAAAGCGCCGGACGATGAATTCAAGGATTTTAAAAACCACGTCCTTCATGTGAGCGACAATTTCTGGGGCGGCGCTGTCGGGGCGGCCATGAATTGGTATGGCCACTTATTAAGCGAACTACGTGCGAAGAACTGGTCTGAAGCCGCCTACTGCGCCGGAGTGCTTAGCCATTACTACACCGATCCCTTGATGCCCTTTCATACGGGTCAGAGCGAAGCCGAGGGCGCTGTTCACCGCGCGGCCGAGTGGTCGATTACCAAGTCCTATGAAACGATGCAGAGCATCCTCCTCGAACGCCTAGGCGGCTGGCCCGAGGTCGAACTCACCTGCGGCCCCGATTGGCTCCGCGAGGCAATCCACGCCGGCGCTTCACTTGCGCATCCTCACTACGATTTTTTGATCGATCACTACAATCTCGACCGAGGCGTGAAAAACCCGCCCGCGGGTCTCGATGAACCTTCGCGCGAGATTCTCGCACAGCTCTTGGGCTATGCGGCCGTCGGCTTCGCGCGGATTCTCGATAGAGCGATCGAAGAAGCCGCGGTCGCGCCGCCCAATACACAACTTTCGCCGCAGGCGTTTTTCTCCACGCTCGGAGCACCCATAGGTGCGGTCGCAAGTAAGTTCTCCGATCAAAAGGAACGGGCCCAAATACTGGCGATGTATGACGAGTACGTCGCGACAGGTAAATGCGTGGTTACGCTCCCTGAAGACGATCGCGTAATCCGCGCAAACTACGCCAAAGAAGTCCTCAAGGTTCCTCTAGCCCAACTCGACGCCGAGAAACCTCGCAAACCAGGTCAGCAATTTGGCGCTGGGGCGGCGCCTCGAATTGTCACCATTAGTAAGCCAGTCACTGCTGCCAAAACAAGCGGGGCTCCAAGCATCACAACCCGAAGCGTAAGCGAGGGATTCACGGCAGCAGTCAACAAGATCGTCAGCGCAACCCGAAAACGAGAAAACAACGCCGCCCCAGTCCAACCCGTGCTTTCCGATAGATCACCAACCATCGACGCCCCAGACCCGGCCGAACAACCATTTGAAATCAGCGCCGAGACCATTTCCGCGACGCCGCCGACATCGGCCACACCCAAGCGGACTATGCGTCAGGTTGCAACGCAGTTTCAACAAACCCTTGCGCCCGGCGCCAAGCGTGCTGCCTCCGCTGTTACATCGCTTGTGAAGCGGCTTAAGCCTAAGGCCAAACCAGTTTTAGAGACAACCATTGAAAAGGCGAGTGAACCCAAAAAGGAAACACAGGGCGCAGTCTCTTCGTTCCTCGGTCGATTCAAGTCAACGCCCAAGGTCACCGCGAAAAAGGAAACGCCCGAATCGGAAACGATTGAGTTCGTACCCGCCGCTGAGAAGAAAGCCAAACCAGCACCGGTCGCTAGTCCGGCGACGAATGGCAAGTTCTATCTGGAACTGAAATCGAGCGTCGAAGATGGCCCCTCGATCGGCCCCAAGATGGCCGCTCGCATGGCGACTATCGGTGTCAAAACGGTCGAAGAATTTCTCCGCGCCGATGCAATCCAGCTCGGCGCAAAACTTGGCTTCAACGCGACCGCCTCGGCAAAGATCAAAGATTGGCAAGACCAAGCCCGCCTCGTCTGCCGCATCCCCAACTTGCGTGGGCATGATGCACAGATTTTGATCGCCGTTGGCATCCGCGAACCCAAAGCTCTTGCCGCCGCCAATGCGACAGCACTCACCAAACAAGCAATCGAGTTCGCGAACAGCCCAGAAGGCCAACGGCTGCTCCGCGGCGCCTCGATGCCCGATGCGGAGGAAGTCAAAGACTGGATTGAATGGGCTCAAGCGGCGCGGGGCTTGAAGGCGGCTTAAGGAAGCTTATCGCACGATCTGCAGCCCTTCGCCGTAGTAGTGGGGAGCTTCGTCCCCAGAATTTGATGCCCTTGAGAAGAAAAATCTGTTTCATGGTGAGTGCAAATCCTCACTGCGGTCCGTAAGATGTTCGCCACAATATCCTTCACGAGTGAGGCGATCGATGGCGAAAGGCATGTTCACTCAATGCCTATGCATCTTACTAAGGAAAGCTATTTCGATTGGCCAAATCGAAACAGCTCTAAAGCACTTTGAGCTGCGTGGCCGGCATGACGCGAACGAAATCTGGGCCTTCAGCGGGCCGAGCGTCACTTTAGCCTATCTTGAAGCGGTCAACGGCTACGTGACCGTCGACGTCGTCGACTCCCCCTGGCCAGACGGCATGGGGGATCCCCAGAATGAGCCTATGATTTTTGGCGCATGGTCGATGGGGCATTTCGGCCCCTTCGCGTTCCCGGGCGGTCTGCAAAGAGCCGCCCAGCATTGCTGGAATTGGGAGCCGGGGAGAATGATGCCAATGCAGAATCGCGCATTTATTCGCATTCGCTCGAGTTACGCTTTTGGAATAGAGGATGACGCCCCGATTCAACCGAGGGAGTATGCGGCTCTACCGGAAATTGAATTTGTTACGAAAGTGACCACGGCGCTACTCGAACTGCCGGACGTGCTCTGCTATTTCAATCCCAATGGAGAAGTCCTTCGTGACCGAGAGAGCCTTCAAAGTTTGCTCAACTTCGATTGGTCTCATAGTCTGCCCGCGATCGATGCGTGGACCAATGTACGGCTATTCGGCGTTAACGCGCAATGGTCATTGATGGATACTGTCGGCAATGGTCAACTCGATCTATGTGACTCCGAGGCTTGTTTCCGAAGTGATCGATACAACGCTTCAGATGTTGACCATTTCCTACGAAATGTGTCGCTATATCTCCTGAACAACGGGCCCGTCATCAAAGACGGCGATACCATGGATGGCCCAGGTGGACTGAACTGGCAATGCCGCCATCTTGAAAAGTCAATCTGCGATCCGCCGCGTGAGGTCTTGCGCTGGCTTCCCTTAGATGGAAATCCCACACCTGAGGAAATTGGCTAGGCCAATTCACTACGACTCGTCCGCGGCGACAACCTTCTTTACTTCAGAGTGTTCGGCGTAACCTTCTCGCCGTTGGTCGTCAAAATCTGAAAGTGATGAAACCCCGCCGGCATGCCCGAATAGCGCCAGACGACTTTCTTCTCCTTGGTGATCTCAAAGAGTTTCACCTGTTTGCCGCTGGCGTGATAACTCGAAACGACCGTGTTGCCATTGGGTAGCCGCTGAGCGCCGCAGGCGTCATTGAATAGCTCCTCGCCTAGATCTTCGTTCGTAGCGCTCCAGACGATTTTACCTTTGCCATCGACTTCGATGATCCGGTTGCCGTTGGTGCAGGAAATTAGTGTATTGCCATTCTCAAGCCGAATTGCCGTGAAGGGCCAATCTTTCTTGTCGCGTCCCCGTTCGTCGGTCGCAAACGTGTTCACGACCTTGCCCGTTTTGGGTTCATACTCCTTGACAGCGAAGTCGAGCAGATGCGGCGCCAGGTAATTGCCGTTGGGTAAGACCCGCAACATGCGCGTTTGCATGTGGGCGTTCTCTTTTTGGCACTGCAGCGGCATTGAGTGAACGACTTCGCCCTTGCGACTGATCACCACTGCCCTTGGCTCCGGCCCCAATTCAGCGACCAAGAAATTCCCGTCCGGCAAAAGCACCACCGTGCTCGTTTCCTTCTGCTGGCCTTTGTATGCGAAAACAAATTCCTTCGTCTTACGATCGACTTCGACTACGCCGCCATTTGGGAACTCTTTCGTTGTATAGAGCGCCAGCAAGACATTGCCGCTGGGCAACACCCAGCCATCACTCGCGGGCAGGTCGAGTGACCATTCGATCTTTTCATCTTCGCCAACAATCACGACCTTGTTGGCGATGCCTACTCCGAGAAAGGAGTGTTTGATCTCTTCACCCTTCGCATTCTCGGACCCACGAAGTATCACCACAGCACAAATTGCAAAAACGCCAACACGCAAAGCCAGCGAGCATAGGCGCAAGCACAAAACACTCAACATCTCTGATACTCTCATGAGAGTCCTGCATGATCGAAACCGACGCATTCTAACTCGCTCTTTCGGAAAATGGGCTGCCAAAAGTCCGATGGAGGGATTTCCCACTTCACTTCCGGGATTAGAAAAACTTCCGATTTTCTACGCCAAATGGCGCCAGTTCCGCGCAATAATAACAGCGTGCCCTACTCTATTCACACCGAAAAAGAGCTCCATCCAAAAGCTCTACTATAGAATTCAATGCGCCCGCTTACGCGCGGCTCGATCAATTGTCAATCTTACAAAACGAACCTGGCAACCTGGCAACCTAGGCCATCTGATCCCTAGATAGTGGCCATCTAGGCCGACTAGGCAGCCTAATAAAAACAAGCCGTTTTTCGATCCAAAACAAGGCTCCCATGGGGGAGTCGTGGAATTGGAAGCACCGCAGCTCAAATGACGGCGCATTCGCGAAGTTGCATTTCCTGTCGCGAACTTCCATACTCATGCCGGCGTCCTTTCCTAATCGCTGATAAAGCGGAACAGCGATCAATGCTCAAACGGTGGGTTCTCCGAATCGTCGCAATGGCCTTGGCCGTAATCGGCCAAGCTGGCCTCAGTCGCGCCGCCGACTTGGCCGAAAAGGAGGCATTCAAGAAGTTCGCGCGTTCCTACTGCACCGAATGCCATAACGAAGTAGACGGCAAAGAGCGACTCGACCTAGAGAAATTGCTCACCAGCGATGTCAGTACGAATGCCGAAGCCTGGGAAAAGGTCGTTCGCAAACTGTCAGCACGCCAAATGCCGCCCAAAGATGCCCCTCGCCCGAGCGAACAGGAATACACCGCAGCCCTCGCCTTCTTAGCATCCTCACTCGACTCCGCCGCCGCAAAATCCCCTAACCCCGGGCGCACCGAAACCTTCCGGCGACTCAATCGAACCGAGTATCAGAACGTCATTCGTGATCTGCTTGGCGTCGAGATCGATTCCGCAACTCTTTTGCCGCCCGACGAATTGAGTCATGGCTTTGACAACGTCACGGTCGCCGATCTTTCACCGACGCTCCTCAATCGCTACATCTCCGCCTCGCGAAAAATCAGCCGCCTCGCTATTGGCGGCGCCTCATCATCGCCGCGCGGAGACACATTTCGAATCCGCCCCGATGTGACGCAAGATGTTCACATCGAAGGGTTGCCGATCGGCACGCGAGGCGGCGCCTTAATTCCTTATCAATTTCCAGTCGACGGCGAATATGAGATCCAAGTCCACTTAATGCGTGACCGCAATGAAGATGTCGAAGGCCTCCGCGAGCCGCATGAGATGGAAATGCTCATCGACAAGGAACGAGTCGCGCAGTTCACCGTCAAGCCGCCTGCCAACGGACAATCAAACCAGTCGATCGACGCCAACCTCTCCAAACGTATCAAAGTGAAAGCCGGCCCGCACCAAGTCGGCGTCACGTTCGTTAAGAACTCATCACCCCTGCTCGAGACCCATCGCCAGCCGCTGAATGTGCATTTCAACTATTACCGCCACCCCCGCATCGGGCCAGCTGTCTATGAGGTTTCGATCCTGGGCCCCTATGAATCCAGCGGTCCCGGCGACACCCCGAGCCGTCGACTCATTTTCACGAGCCGCCCAAAAGACAAAAGTGAAGAGGAAGCCTGCGCGAAACAAATTGTCGCGAATCTCGCGCGGCGACTCTATCGGCGTCCGGTTAGCGACGAAGATCTCAAAACACCGCTTGAATTTTACAAGAATGGACATGCGGAGAAGGGCCTCGAGCACGGTATAGAAATGTCGCTGACCGCATTGCTGGTGCAACCGCAGTTTCTCTTCCGCATCGAGCGCGATCCGCCCGAGTTAACGCCTTCCACCGCTTATCGCATCTCGGATCTGGAGCTTGCCTCGCGACTTTCGTTCTTCCTTTGGAGCAGTGCGCCGGACGACGAGTTGCTTGAGTTGGCGACTCAAGGCGAACTCTCGAATCCGAAAACCCTTGAAAAACAAGTCCGGCGAATGCTGGCCGATGAACGGGCGCGATCGCTGGCAACGAACTTCGCAGGGCAGTGGCTTTATCTCCGCAATTTGGAATCCGTCAGCCCCGACATGCGGCTCTTTCCCGATTTCGATGACAACTTGCGGCAAGCGCTGCGGCGCGAGACGGAACTTTTTGTCGAGAGTGTTTTCCGCAAAGATCGCAGCGCGCTCGACCTGTTGAAAGCGGATTACACGTTCCTCAATGAACGGCTCGCGAAGCACTACGGAATCCCTGGCGTGTATGGCAGCCATTTCCGGCGAGTGCAGGTCAATGACGAGCTGCATCGCGGCGGCCTATTGCGTCAGGGTAGTATTCTTACGGTGACTTCGTATGCGACCCGCACGTCGCCGGTGATTCGCGGCCACTGGGTGCTGCAAAACTTGGCTGGCTCGGCCCCGCCTCCGCCGCCGCCCGATGTGCCTACGCTGATGGATAACCAAGTCTTCCGCCCCCTTTCGATGCGCGAGCGGTTGGCCGAGCATCGCACGAACGCCGCTTGTGCGGTGTGCCATGTGCAAATGGACCCCGTTGGTTTCTCGCTCGAGAATTTTGATGCTCTGGGCCGCTGGCGAAAAACGGATGCGGGGCAGCCGATCGACTCGAGCGGCGGATTCATTGATGGCAGCGATTTCAGCGGCGCGGCGGGACTCGAAAAGGCCCTGCTTGATCGCCCAGAACTCTTCGTGCGAACGCTTACCGAAAAGTTGCTCACCTTTGGGCTTGGACGTGGGGTCGAGTACTACGACGCACCGGCCGTTCGGAAAATTGTCCGTGATGCCCGCTCCAAGGACTTTCGATTCTCCGAGTTGATCCTCGGCGTCGTCAAAAGCCAGCCCTTCCAAATGAGGATGACCTCCCCATGAACATCAGGAAATTGGCGCTGCCGCGCAGGACTTTGCTTCGAGGCGCGACAACGGCGATCGGGCTCCCACTACTCGACGCAATGCTTCCGGCGCTCACCTCGCTGGCCAATACGCCGGCGAGTCCCGCGAAGCTGCGGCGGCTTGGCTTCGTCTACATTCCGATGGGCTGCGATGTCACTCGTTGGACGCCGCCGCCTGGCGAAAAGCTAGAAGAGCTGTCTCCTACGTTGAGCCCGCTTGCGCCGGTCAAGCAAAAGATCGCTGTGATTTCGAACCTTGAATTGCGGAACGCTTATCCGGGAACGCATGCGACCTCGAATGCATCGTTCCTGAGCGCCGCCAAAGCGAAGCGAACCGAAAGCACCGATTATCATCTCGGTACGACGGTCGATCAGATTGCCGCGCAACAGATCGGGCGTGACTCAGCACTCCCATCACTTGAGCTTTCAATGGATTTGCTCTCGGTCGTCGGTCAATGCGACAACGGCTACGCGTGTGTTTATCAGAACAATCTCTCCTGGTCGTCGCCGACGACTCCGCTGCCCGCTGAAGCCCATCCCCGAATTGTCTTTGAGACGCTGTTCGGTGAAGGCGGAGTTGGCAATCGCGGAAAAGATCTAAAAGAGCGGGCGAGTCTGCTTGATTCGATTGGCTCTGAGTTCAAGCGGCTGCAGAAGACGCTCGGCCCCGCCGATCGCCAGCGAGTTGATCAATATCTGGCGTCGATTCGCGATGTCGAGCGTCGCATTCAAAGGGCCGAAGCCTCGGCGGGTGACAATCCACTTCCTGATCGTGACCGGCCCACCGGCGTTCCGGCGGCGTATGCCGATCATGCTCGTTTGATGTTTGACTTGCAGTTGCTCGCGATGCAAGGCGATCTTACTCGCGTCATTACGTTTCAATTGGCGCGGGAGACGAGCACGCGAACGTATACCGAGATCGGCGTATCAGAGCCGCATCACCCGCTCACGCATCATGGCAATGATCCCGAAAAGATCGCGAAAGTCGCCAAGATCAATCAGTTTCATGTATCGCTCTTCGCGGAGTTTTTGCAAAAGCTCGAAGCGACTCGCGAAGGAGAGGGCTCGCTGCTGGACCACTCGCTCTATCTCTATGGCAGCGGCATGGGAAATCCCAATGTGCATGACCACGTGAACTTGCCGATCATTGTCGCCGGCGGGGCCGCGGGAAAGATGCGCGGCGGTCGTCATCTGCAATTCAAAGAACCGACTCCGCTCGCCAATTTACATCTGACGCTGCTCGACAAAGTCGGCGTGCGGCTTGACTCTTTTGCTGACAGCGACGGCAAGCTCGATGAATTGTTCGAGCCGCTTTCAATGTAATGTGTTGTTGAGATCCCCCCCATGAACCTCATCCATCTTAGCGCTGCTTGGTTTCTTGCACTGGCGATTGCCAAAGCAAGTTATGGCGACGATGC
>JBKJSI010000891.1:0-4331 GCA_046595915.1 Pirellulaceae bacterium | reverse complement strand
TGGTGTTCCGCAGTGGCGATGGGCCGTTGCCGACCTTAACACCGATCACATCAATACGATAAAGATCGTCCACCAGCGGTTCCGAAAACCGCATGGTCACTTCATTCTTATTGTCATTGACGACAATCGCGCCGGGAGTAATGACAACGTCGTTGGCCTGGCCAAAAACGCCATCCAGACCCGCTCGGGTCAGCCGGATGCCGTTATTGTTCAGCAGCGATGCCGCATCGATCACCTGCCCTTCGTTAAACCGAAAGGTGATGTGCTTCGGCGCCACGTTGCGAATCTGGCCATTGGCCAGCACTTCGCCTTCGTTCGGCTGCACGCCAAGCAGAACCGGCCCAGTGGCCATGAGGTTCCTGCCCTCAAGGTTCTCCAGCAACAAGCTCCGCTTGTGTGTCTTTTGAGCCTTACGAATGCGCTGAAGAAAACCGCGTTCCAAGTTGCGAGTCGATGGAGGACTCGAACGGCGGATGGTCATACCAACCCCTCTGCTACCGCAAGAATGTGACCCCACCCCCACCGAGTCGAATTCGCAAACACCAAAGTTAATTTGGGAAGTCTGCGATGCCTAGGAAGGCATTGACATAGCGGTGAAAATGGCGCCGGTGAACTCGGATTATAGTCGGAACCCTAGGCCTTGCAACGATTTGGCGTCACGGCAAAGGTGTCTGGTACAACCCGATTTGAATACAAAGTAAGGACGTGGGCTTTACCCATCCTAATTGGGCATATCAAGCTGACAACGGTCACGATGGCCTTCCGAACGTCAAGCCACGCAATCCAGTCAACCTGCGCGGCGCAATCCCGTCGATCGCTACCACATCTCTACTCCGACGACATCTACGTCGCGAAAGTTCCAACGCCCACGCATTTCGGTAATCCACCAAGCCCCAAAACGCCGAATTTTTCCATTCCAAAACGGGGCCGACAGCCCAAAACATGCCGGCCCTCATAGAGAATTGCCAGAAGCGCAGCCAAATTCGTCCCCTCCCGCTCGATACTTCCAAGGAGAGGGCGACCGTGAGGGGCTTTCAAAAACGCTCTAGTTAGCGACCGATTCCAACTTCCGCTGACTTCTTCGGCGATCATTCTCTTTCAGCAGAATCTTCCGTAGCCGAATCTTCGTCGGCGTCACTTCTACATACTCGTCATCCTCGATGTACTCGAGGGCGTCTTCCAAAGACATCCGGCGCGGTGGCTTAAGGATAATATTGTCATCCGTGCCGCTCGCCCTCATATTCGATAACTTCTTTTCCTTGATAGGGTTAACGACGAGATCATTGTCCCGGCTGTTCTCGCCGCAGACCATTCCCTCGTACACATCCTCGCCTGGCGCAACAAATAGCTCCGCCCGCTGCTGCAGCGTATCGAGAGCGAAAGCGACCACTTTGCCGTTCTCTTGCGAAATAAGCACACCATTCGCCCGATGCGGCACATCCCCCTCAACAGGGTGGTACCCGGCGAATCGGTGATTGATGATCGCCGTTCCCTGGGTCGCATTTAATAGTCGTGTCCGAATTCCGATCAATCCTCGGGCAGGAATCATGAAACGACAGAACTGATACTCGCTCCGCAGCCCCATTTCCTCCAAATTACCCCGCCTCGCGCCGACCATTTCCATGACCGGTCCCACCTTATCCATTGGCACTTCGACCGTCAGCGTCTCAAACGGCTCTTCTTTGATACCGTCCCGTTCCTTCACAATGACTTTAGGTTTGCCGACACTTAGCTCAAAACCTTCGCGCCGCATCGTCTCGATTAGCACAGCCAAGTGCAGCACGCCGCGACCAGAAACGGAAAAACCTTCGCCGTCTTCTGCGGGTTTAACCCGTAGCGCCACATTCCGCTCCAGTTCGCGGAACAAGCGATCGCGAATTTGCCGCGTTGTGACGTATTTGCCTTCTTTGCCCGCCAGCGGCGAGCTGTTGATCGTAAAGAGCATTTCCAGCGTCGGCTCATCGACATGAAGTCGCGGTAACGCATTGGGAAAATCGCGATCGCAGATGGTGTCGCCGATCTCGACATCCTCCATCCCGACCACCGCCACCACATCGCCCGCCACTGCTTCCTGGACCTCCATCCGGCCCAGGTTTTCAAACACAAAAACCGATTGCACGCGCCAATCGACGATCGAACCATCCTTCATCAGCTTGATCGGCTGGCCTTTTTTAATCGAGCCGCTCGAGATACGGCCGATCGCGATACGACCCACGAATTCCGACCAATCGAGCGTAGTGCAAAGCAGCTGCAGCGGCGCCTCGAGATTCACCTCAGGCCCCGGAACTTCCCTTAAAACCATGTCCAAAAGCGGCTCGAGCGAGACGCCCGGCACATCCAAATCGGTGGTCGAAGTCCCTTCTTTGCCGCAAGTAAAGATATACGGAAATTCAGTCATGTGCGAATCCGCGCCAAGTTCCATGAGCAGCATCAGCGCTTCATCAAGTACCTCTAGCGCACGGGCGTCAGGGCGATCAATCTTATTGATCACAATGATCGGCTTCAGCCCGCATTCCAGAGCTTTGGCCAGCACATACCGTGTCTGAGGCAACGGCCCTTCCGCCGCATCCACGAGCAGCAGCGCCCCATCCGCCATTCGAATTACACGCTCCACCTCACCACCAAAGTCGGCGTGGCCTGGAGTGTCAATGACATTGATCTTCACGCCCTTGAAAGGCAGCGCAATGTTCTTGGCAAGGATGGTAATCCCGCGCTCCCGCTCCAAGTCATTACTATCAAGGATGCAAGTCTCGGTGAGCTGGCTATCGCGGTACTGCCCACTCTGCTTGAGCAGACTGTCGACCAGCGTGGTTTTGCCATGGTCAACGTGAGCGATGATGACGATGTTGCGTATGTCGTTGCGGCGCATGGTTTTCGCGTTAAGTAAGTGCGGCGGTATCCAATTGAATCGTAACAGAACCTAAAGAGTGCCGAATAGGGGATTCGTAAGCTCGTTACGCCGCATTGCAGCCGATTAATGGTCATTTGTTGGCCCCTAGCAGATAAACTCGCCCACCCTCCATTCCCAAGGCCAACTCGCACCCGTCAACCCAAGTTAGTCGCAATGCCACACGGAGCGCAGCCCCGTAAGCAATAGGGATCCGACATCCGCGTCTCGCGCGAGTACCGAAAGGGATGCCGGAAAAAAACAGGCGTAACTCATTCTCTCGCGCCCCCCAGCGCCGCGCCGCTACCTGCACAGACTTCCGGCCCATCCCTCCCTGTTCCGCGTTTTCCGCCCATCTTCGATCCTCCCCCCAACATCGCTTCAAAATCGGCACAAATCCCTGCTACCCCACCGATTCTCCGTGCTCCCCGCCTCACCATTGTTTAAAAATATATTCCAAAATAGCGCACCAAATGGCGCCACTTCTTTCCTAACATTCAATCGTGCGACCAACCGCTCTCCGCCCCATCCTGCCAAGAAACCTCCCGTTCCCCGGAGCGAAAACATGCTAACCAAAGCACAAAAGACCGCTCTCAACGCCATGCTCCTCGGCGATACCTATTTGCACAATATCGCCGACCGCACCGGCCTAACCGAAGAAGAGTTGATGCCGCTCGTCGAGGCGGTTTTCGAGAAAATCCCCGCCAAAACCATCGATTTCGACAAGATCTTGGCCAATGAACCGGCCGCCTGCGATCCCTTGATCGTCCAAGGCCAAGTCAGCATCCTCCGCCTCGACGATATCTACGACAAAGCCATTTCCGGCTATTACAAAGCCATTCGTTATCCTTTAAACCGCACCAAACGCACGCTCAACGGCTCGCCCCCCGACTACACCAATCCCCGCTTCAACCACGATGACTTCCGCTTCGACTCCCCCGCCGGCGGCAAAGACATTTACGTCGCCACCCAGGAGCCCAGCGAACAAGACATGCGCTGCCTCGACACGGCGATGAAAGCGATCGACCGCGCCATGAAAATCCAAATCACCATCACCAAACGCCGCGAATATCTCTTAAACCCCCCAGAACCCCACCGGTTAGCCGCGACGCAACGCGGAGCGCGTTCCCACGCCGCAACCGAGCCCACCAACCAAGAACCTCCCTCCACCGCCGAACCCGGCCTCACCCCCCTCGAAGGAATCCGCGGCTACCCCGAAGACCACCACTTCACCAGCGCCTCCGCCAATACCAACAACCTGTCACAACCCGAAGCGTCAGCGAGGAACACCCCAACCTCCTCTTCGTTTTCTTCGTTCCCTTCTGCGCAAAAAACTCCCCCCGATCCGTGCCCATCTGTGTCCATCTGTGGCTCAAAATCTCGCAAGTCAAATCTCCCCAAACGCAAACGCCACCACCCCCAATTCACCGGCTACCTCGCCGAC
>JBKJSI010000885.1:0-9225 GCA_046595915.1 Pirellulaceae bacterium | reverse complement strand
CGCTAAACGTCCCCAGCCCGCACGCCGAGCCGCCCGACGCCGTCAGCGGGGCCTTCGAGCACATGCTGGCCTACGGCAACATGCGAGAGCTGACCGACGAAGAGCTCGCCCGCGCGATCCGCCTCGACCCCAGCCAAATCGCCGGCCTCGGCCCCAGCATCGACATGCTGATCGCGATGCTCGAAGTGCGCAAGCGAAAGATCCTCGAAAAATACGAAACCGACGCCGTCCGCAAAAAAGCCGAAAAGCACTTCCAGCGCGAAGCCGCGCAGGCGAATCTCCCCGGCAAACTCCGCCAGCGCTTTGAGCAGGCCGTCAAAGAGGGCCAACTCTACGACTTGGAAAACATCTGGTACGCCCTTGGCGATGACCAATCCTCCGCCGCCAAGCAGATGATGCGCGTCACCGACGCCCTCGGCAATCATTACCAGGTCGAGCAACTCGCCTCGAAATACACCTTCACCGGCCACGAGGGCATGACGATCCCGCAAGCGATCGAAATCAAAGAAGAGCTCGAGCAAATCGACGAGCTGTTAAAGCAACTCGAGGAAGCCCGCAAAACCGCCCGCATCGCGATCATCGACTGGGATCTCTTAGATCAATTCGCCCCGCCGCAAGACATCGAAAACCTGAAGGAGATGCAGCAAAAGGTCGAAGAGTACGTGAAACAAATCGCCGAAATGCAGGGCCTCGAGCGCGACAAGAAAAAGGGCGGCTACAAACTCACGCCCAAGGCGTACAAGATTTTTCAGAGCAAACTGCTCGAACGCATCTTCAGCGAACTGCAAGCCTCGAAATCAGGCCGCCACACCGGCCCGATCCTCGGCGAAGGCGCGGTCGAAATGCAAACGACCAAGGCCTACGAATTCGGCGATTCGATGGCCCACGTCGACCTGCCGCAAACCTTCGTCAACATGCTCCTCCGCCAAAACGACGAACGGCCGCTGCGCTTGAAAGCCGACGACATCGTCGTCCATAAAACGCGCAACAACCCCAAGTGCGCGACGTCCGTGATCATGGACATGAGCGGCTCGATGCGCTACGACGGCCAGTACATCAACGTCAAACGCATGGCCCTCGCGCTCGAAGGCATCGTCCGCAAGGAATACCCAGGCGACCACCTCTCGATGATCGAAATGTCGACCTTCGCGAAGCTCAAACGCCCCGGCGAGGTCATCGAAATGATGCCCAAACCCGTGACGATCTACGATCCCGTCGTGCGGCTCAAAGTCGACATGAGCAACGACCAAATCAGCGAGTCCCGCATCCCGCCGCACTTCACGAACATCCAGCAATCCCTCCAAATGTCCCGCCGCCTACTCGCGACACAGGACACGCCGAACAAGCAAATCGTCCTCATCACCGACGGCCTACCCACCGCGCACTTCGAGGGCACTGAGCTCTTCATGCTCTACCCGCCGCACCCGCGAACCGAGCAAGCCACGATGCGCGAAGGCCTCCAATGCGCCCGCGACGGCATCACGATCAACATTTTTCTGATCCCCAGCTGGTCGCAGTCGGAAGAAGACATCCGTTTCGCCTACAAACTCGCCGAAACGACGAAAGGCCGAGTCTTCTTTACGGCTGGCCGCGATCTGGACCGCTTCGTCGTCTGGGACTATCTACAGAAGCGCCGCGAAATTCTTGGTTAGCCGCGACGCAACGCGGAGCGCGTTTTTGCTAAACTAGGCGGTTTGCCAATCCCTCTCGATTGACACACCGCACCTATGACGATTCTCAACAAATTTAGCTCCCGCATCACGCAGCCCAAGGTCCAAGGCGCCTCGCAGGCGATGCTTTACGCCACGGGCCTTACCGAGGACGATCTCAAGAAGCCTCAAATCGGCATCGGCGCCGTTTGGTATGACGGCAACCCTTGCAACATGCATCTGGGCGACCTCTCTTCGAAGGTCAAAGAGGGCGTCCAGGCCGCGGGCATGGTCGGCATGCGGTTCAGCACGATTGGCGTGTCGGACGGCATCTCGATGGGCACCGACGGCATGAGCTATTCCCTCCAGTCGCGCGACATCATCGCCGACTCGATGGAAACGATCATGGCCGCGCAGTGGTACGACGGCCTCATAGCGATCCCCGGCTGCGACAAAAATATGCCCGGCTGCATCATGGCGATGGGCCGCCTCAATCGCCCGTCGATTATGGTCTACGGCGGCACGATCCGCCCCGGCGAGCTCGATGGCGAAAAACTCGACATCGTCTCCGCGTTCCAGTGCTTCGGCCAATACATCGCCGGCAAAATCGACGAAACGAAGCGCAAAGCGATCGTCGCCAAATCCTGCCCCGGCCCCGGCGCGTGCGGCGGCATGTACACGGCCAACACCATGGCCACCGCGATCGAAGCCCTCGGCATGTCGTTACCCTATAGCTCGTCGATTCCCGCGGAATACCCGCAAAAGCAAGACGAATGCACCCGTGCAGGCGCAGCGATGCTGATTCTGCTCGAGAAGGACATTAAGCCGCGCGACGTGATGACCCGCAAAGCGTTCGAGAACGCGATCACGGTCGTGATGGCGCTCGGCGGTTCAACGAACGCCGTTCTGCATCTCGTCGCCATGGCCCGCAGCGTCGAAGTCCCGCTCAACATCGACGACTTTCAAACGATCAGCGACCGCACGCCGCTACTCGCCGACTTCAAACCGAGCGGCAAGTATGTTCAGGAAGACCTGCACAAAGTCGGCGGCACCCCGGCGGTCATCAAGTACCTGCTCGAAAAAGGATTCTTGCACGGCGATTGCATGACCTGCACCGGCAAGACCCTCGCCGAAAACGTCGCCAATCTGCCCAGCTTTACCTCCGGGCAAGAAGTCGTTCACGCCACGAGTGAGCCCATTAAGAAAACCGCCCACATTCAGATTCTCTACGGCAACATCGCGCCCGACGGCGCCGTCGCCAAAATCACCGGCAAAGAGGGCCTCAAGTTCTCCGGCCCCGCAAAGGTCTTCGACTCCGAAGAGCTTATGGTCGCATCGCTCGAAAAAGGCGGCATCACCAAGGGTGATGTCGTGGTGATTCGCTTCGAAGGCCCCAAAGGCGGACCGGGCATGCCCGAGATGCTCACCCCGACGAGCGCCATCATGGGCGCTGGTCTCGGCAACGATGTCGCGCTGCTGACTGACGGTCGTTTCAGCGGCGGCTCGCACGGCTTCATCGTCGGCCACATCACGCCCGAAGCCCAAGAAGGCGGCCCGATTGCGCTGGTCAAAGATGGCGACATTCTAACCATCGACGCCGAAACCCGCCGCATCGACGCAGCCGTGAGCGAAGCCGAATTCGCCGAGCGCCGCAAAGCGTGGAAAGCGCCCGCCTATAAAGCCACCCGCGGCACGCTTTATAAGTACATCAAGAATGTGAAGTCGGCGTCTGAGGGTTGTGTAACGGACGAATAAATCGTCAAACGATCGTTATCGCCTGCCAGAAGCGGACCCACCTTCGATCCGCTTCAAACAACTTCGCACCGTCATTAAAACATCAAACGCCCGAGCCGGTCGCCACCAAGGTTTCTTCCTCAGGCATTTCTTGCAAAGGTCTTCTAGTTCCTGCGGCGCCTCAGGATTGTGTTCTCGCAGCAGTACCGGCTTGGCCGAGCGAATTTGCTCCAAGAGTTCGCTCGACGACTCCGCAGTAAAAGCAGCTCGTCCCGCCACAAGTTCATACAGAATCGCGCCGAGTCCATAGTTGTCCGTAACCGGCATGGACTGTGACGCGGGATCTTCCACGAACTCCGGCGCCAAGTATGCAAGCCCAGGCGCAGCGATTTCGCCGCCCGTCGCAAACATTGTGAGTCCACTCATCACCCGCAAATCAACAAGGCGCGGAATGCCATCCGCGGCAAGGAGCACATTGCTCGGTTTCAAGTTCCCATGAACCACACCTTGCCGGTGTAGATAGCAGATGACTTCTGCAAGTTGCTCTACAAGTTTCAGTGCTGAACGTAGTGAGTATCGTTGCGATTCGAGATAATCGGCAAGCGTTCCTTTTGGAGCGAGATCCGTAACGACATAAGCTGCCCTATCCCACCATCCAGCCTGGCGCGGCAGCGCAATTTGAGGGTGATTAAGCCCGGCCCACATCTGCGACGAACTGCGCACTCGCTCGGTCCACATCGCTTCATCGCAAAGTCCCGCTTGAAGAACCTTCAGCGCGACAACTTGTTGCAGCGGCCCATGGGTAGCTCGATAAACCGTGCTATGACTTCCTCGCCCAATCTCCTCACCAATCGAAAAGCCATCACGAGCTGCCCGCCGAGCGATTCGCTCGCGTTCATCAGTTGGCGCCGCCGAAACCGGCTCGCTCGAAAGGAATCTGGTCAAATCCTCCGCCAAATCCGCTGCACTCGCATACCGCGCCTCAGGCGATTTCTCTAAACACTTCAGACAAACTGCCTCCAATTCGAGCGGCATACCGACACCCAGCCCCGAAGGCAGCGGCGGATTGTCATGAATCACTTTCAGAATCGTCTCGCTCCAAGTCGCTCCTTGAAATGGAGGCCGCCCTACGAGCAACTCATACAGAATTACTCCGAGCGCGTAAACATCCGCCGCCGGCCCAATTTCATTCACGCGCCCCGCCGCCTGCTCCGGCGACATGTAGTTCGCGGTTCCGAGCACCGCGCCGGCCATCGTCCAAGCGGTGCTATCGGCATCCAGCAATTTCGCGAGGCCAAAATCGGTGATCCGCGCCTTACAACTGAGTGGGTGCGAAGCCGCCACCGTCGCCGCGCTGTGAATATCGCTCGAACCCGCCTCAAACCGCTTGCTCCGCTCCAGCAAAATATTCGCCGGCTTCAAATCACGATGAACAATCTTCCGCTCATGTGTGTGCTGCACCGCAAGAGCCAGCGTGCGAACTAGCTCCACCGCCATCTCCATCGGCGCAGGCCGCCCAGTTAGATATTGGTCGAGACTCCCGCCTTCGACTTGCTCCATCACGAGGAACGCCTGTCCCTGATGCTCCCCGACTTCGAAAATCTTCACAATATTCGGATGGCTAAGCCGCGCAATCGCCTCCGCCTCCGTTTTTAGCCGAGCACGATCATGCGCTGAAGCAAATGCTCCATCATGAATGATCTTCAGCGCAACAGCCCGCTGCTCACTCGCTTGAATCGCCTTATAAACAACCCCCATACCGCCGCGCCCGAGCTCTCCTTGGATTTCAAATCCCGGAATCGTGGGCCAATGAGCGCCGGTCGCCGCTGGGGACTCATGGGCGGCAGTAGGAAATCGCTCGTTCAACAGAAAGCCCTAAAAGCGGAAAACACAACCCGCACCATTGTATCCGACCGGCCTTCCACCCCAAAGCAAGGCCTAGTTGAAACAGACCGCACACACCTGCCAGACTAGACGCTTAGCGAATCATCCACATTGAAAACTCTCCTCCAAAGGCATTCGCCATGTCCGCCGCGACCATCGAACAAACTATCGCCCAAATGCTGTTTAACCGCACCCGCACCATTGCCTCACTCGATCGAGTCCTTAAGAACGCCGACCCATCCAGAGCCCTTGCTTGGCGACCCGGCGCGGGCCGCGCGCACATCGCCTGGCAATTCATGCACATCGGCGTCACCGAAGAGCTCTTCGCCACCGAGCGTCTCCGCCCCGAGAAGCCCACGATCATGGCCGACTTGATCCCCCGGTTCCGAGGCGGCTCGACCGTCGATGACATCATTCCCACGGCCGAGGAAATCAAGCACACCCTTGATCAATCCCGCATTCGGCTTGTCGAGACATTGAAATCCTTCACCGATGCCGACCTCGACTGGAAACCCGAAGCCCTCAAAGCCCGCGACCTTAGTTTCCGTGACGTCTTGAAAATCCTCGCCTGGCACGAAGCCCATCACCAAGGCCAGGTTCATATCACGCTGAACCTGTTCGAGGCCGTTGGTGTTGCGACGTAGTCAGTCAGCAGTCAAATAGTTTTCGTGCGCACCGATTTCTGAAATCTCCCAGATACGCAATGTATGAAACTTGGCCGCGAGATCGATCTTTGGCTGGTGAACACCGACCAGCCAGCGGAAACGCTGCACCAAGCTCAGCAATGCCTTGATCAAGAGGAGATGCAAAGCGCCGCCAAATTCTTGCGTCCAGAACTGCAAACCCGATTTATCTTTCGTCGCGCGACCCTCCGCAAGATCCTAGCGCATTATCTTGACATCGCTCCCATCGAAGTCGCCTTTCAATACACGCCCCTTGGTAAGCCAACCACAGAGTCACCGAGCGGAATCGATCTGCAATTCAACCTCTCTCACTCCGGCCCCTGGGCGGCAATCGTTGTCTGCTCAGGCAGCCGGATCGGAATTGATATCGAGCGCATCCGGGAAATGGAAAATGCCGCCGGCATTGTCGAGCGATTCTATTCCGCCAAGGAATGGCTCGCATTCTCTCAGCTCCCTGAAAACGAAAAGAACCACGTCTTCCTCAAATCCTGGACCTGCAAAGAGGCCTACCTGAAAGCAACCGGCGACGGACTCTCTTTTCCCCTCGATCGCGTCGAGATTTCCATTCCAAACGCCGTGCGTCCGCCTCAATTAGCCAACGTTCATGGCAGACCAAACGACATAACAAACTGGTCGCTGATCGAGTTTCCCGAGCATACGAATTTGATTGGATCGATTGTCGTGGAAGGAAGTACGCGTCCGCTAAGGCAACGCACACTCGAGCTCAACTAATCGAGTAGATTGGCGAAATCACCCCCTAATCAAAGCTCGCATCGCCATCATAAGTCGATGGCGCCCATACTTCGGGAACCGCCAGTTCCGCTTCCAATTGGGGGTCAACCGCTTTGTAAAAAAATGGGCAGTTAGGCAGCTTGCGGCGATAAGGGGCAAATCGCTCAAAAGTCCCCCGGCCAGGAACATCGTAGCCTAGTTGTTCCAATGCAAAAATACCTTCGCGTTTACATCGCCTCAGCGCGTGCCGCAAAATCGGCGCCAGCAAATCCTCTTGAGATTCAAGCGACTGAAAATCCACAAGCTGCATACGCTTCATGCCACCCTCACGCTCTTGCCGCTTGAAGATGCCATAAGCGCGGAGAACGCCATTGGTGGATGCAGTCACAATCCAAAGTCGCTTCGACTTGAGCGGGCTCGCAAAGTGCCACTGAAGCGTCTTCTGGTCACGGGCGCCAAGCAGCACATTCGGATTTGCTTTGACCAGCTCTATCCAAAACGACTCAAAGCGATCGTCGAAATTCTCGACGCTCTCAATCTGAATCGAGGATGGGCCCTCAGGGATTCGTTTGACGGTGAAATAGTCCTTCATTCGAAGCCCAACGGCTGCCGGAACTGCGAACACGCTGGGAGCGGGAACGCGCAGCTTTTCCAATGCTCGCTTGGCAAAGCCCTGGTAACTCGTCACCCAATAGAGGATCGTCTGAAAATCGCCAACTGGCATCTTCACCGAAAGCGCGGCGTGCATTGGTTCAGAAACATCGGCAACTGTAGTGTTCACGAACAGATCGACATTCGGCTGATCAAAATACTCCGACATCAGCCACAACGCGAATCCTCGATATTGCGGATCCACCGCCCAGCTCCGACCCGTGCCACAAATGAATTCGCGCCCGCGAAACAGATAGAGTGTCGGAATGTTGACCAGCGTTCCGACAAGTCGTCCAGCATCCGTCTCCAGTAGCCAACCGATCGGCCAGTCTTTGCTCACTTTGGGCCACAGTGGATTGTCGAGCCACATCGCCAGCCAATCTTCGCGCGACATGACTGTCATGCCATTGTCGAGCTCCAACTGAGCCATGGGTTCGTAATCTTCGAACGTGGCCAGGCGAAGGTTCGGCGGTTTTACTTGATTGTCAGGGATGGGATTCATCGCGGATTGCGGTAGGTGAGCGGGAATGATTTCAGACCGCGAAGCCCCAAATTCTCGCGCCATTCCAGTGGCTCGTCGGTTAACGACAATTCGGGGAAACGATCAAGCAGTGTGGCGAAGGCAATCTCCCCTTCTACTCGAGCAAGCGGCGCGCCCGAACAAAAGTGAGAGGCCCAACCAAAGGCCAAATGCCGATTATCAGGACGATCGAAATCGAGCCGATCGGGATCGGTAAATCGCTCAGGGTCGCGGTTGCCAGCTGCCATGACGGCGATAACCGCTTGACGTTTTCGTATCAACTGACCGCCAAGCATCACATCATCCGGCGCAAGCCTCGCCGTATGCTGGCTGGGGCTCTCGAAACGAAGGATTTCTTCAATCGCGGCAGGCATGATGTGCGGCTCGGCTCGCAAACGCATCAACTGTTCGGGATTACGAAGCAGAGTCAGCATGCCGTTACAGATCAAATTCGTCGTTGTCTCAAGGCCACCGACCACCATAATGATGCAGTTAGCTACCACTTCTTCTTCTGTCAGTCGATCGCCATTATCTTCACTGGTCAGCAGCGTCTGAACCAACCCCTCGCGCGGCTTAGTCCGCTGTTCCTCAATGACGTTTTGAAAATACTCGGTCAGGTTTTCGACCGCCGAAAGAACACCCTGCAAACGATCAGGGTTATGCTGGAAATTACCGAGCATCTCGGCAAACGTAACCGACCAATTCTTGAGCTTGAAATGGTCCTCGACGGGCACGCCTAGCATCTCGGCGGTGACAATCGCAGGCAGAGTCTCGCCAAATTCAGTCAAAAGGTCGAATCGACCGTCGCCGCGCTTTTGAATGTCGTCGATCAGCTTGGTTGCGATTTCCTGGATATGCAACCGCATCGCCCGTACTCGGGGTGGCAAAAAGATGCCACTAGTGAGTTTTCGCAGTCGCGTATGAGCGGAACCGTCGCGAAAGAGCATTTGCTTACACATCACCTTCGCGATCGGGCTCACTTCCGCTGCCCCAATCGCCTCAAAGTACTCCGGCGTCGGCGCGCGATCAGCCGAGTATTTGGTCAAGACCGTGATGATGTCTTCGTAGCGAGTGACTATCCAAGCATGGAGATAAGGATCCCAAAGCACCGGCGCCTCCCTCCGTAACCGCGCATAAAGCGGATAGGGGTCTGCCAACACCTCGGGATTCATAAGATGAAACAGGCTAAGCGGAAGGTTACTTACGTTGGTGCTCATGTAGCTATTTTAATTGCCGCGAAATTTCTTGTGAGAGCTGCGCAACCGTCGGCGTGCTAAATAACTGCTTTAGCGCGAGTTTAACGCCAAATTTCTCGCGAATTTGGGCGACAAGTTGAACGCCCATCATCGAATGGCCACCCAGCAAAAAGAAA
>JBKJSI010000882.1:0-3387 GCA_046595915.1 Pirellulaceae bacterium | reverse complement strand
GCGATCTATAACCCGAATTTGGTGAGTGAGGAGTCAGGGCGAGGGTTCTCCGAAGCTGAGGCGCGGGCTACTGCGATGGCGGCGGATTTGATTGGGTACAATCCGAATTATTGTGGCGGCCTTTTTACTTTTGGAGGCACCGGCACACTGCTGTATGGGCTCAAAATTGGCCTCGAAAAGTGCCTACCCGAGGTTTTTCATAAGGGACTACGTGGGGAAGCAGTCATCTTTGCCTCTCAGCAAGGACATTATGGCTCGCTCAATGCGGCTGGCTGGCTTGGGATTGGCCAGGAGAATGTCATTAAGGTTGAGAGCCATGCCGACAACTCGATGAAGCTCGAGGCACTGGAAGATGCGATGCGCTCGGCGCTATCGAAAGGTCAGCGCATCGCTGCGATTGTCGCCACGATGGGGACGACGGACGCATTTGGGATCGACGATCTTCAGGCGGTCGTTGGGCTTCGTGATTGGCTTGCTAAAGAGTTCAAGCTTGATTATCGCCCGCATGTGCATGCGGATGCTGTGATTGGTTGGGCCTGGTCGGTATTTCGTGGTTATGACTACGACCGGAATGAGATGGGATTTCGCGGGCGCACCCTTCGCGCGGTCGCGGCGATTGAAACCAAGATTCGACATCTTGGACTGGCGGATTCATTAGGCATCGATTTTCACAAGACGGGGTTCGTGCCCTACATTTCATCGCTCTTTTTGCTTCGCAATCAGGATGACTTCGCGCATATCGTGCGGCAGCGCGGCGAGATGCCCTACCTTTATCACACGGGCGCTTATCACCCAGGCATGTACACGCTTGAGACCTCGCGGGGCGGCGGCGGATCGATGGCGGCGCTAGCGAGCCTTATTTTGTTGGGGCGGCAAGGTTTGCAATCATTGCTCGGCCATGCTTTGGAAATGGCCGAGACGCTTCGCGAAGAGATCATTGCGCGGCCTGAACTTACGGTCGTCAACGACGATAATTTTGGCCCTGTCACGCTGTTTCGCGCTTATCCGCCGGGCGTGAATACTTTTAGCGTCAAACAGCGGGAGTTTGAAGATCCGAGTTTTGCCTCGCAGGTGCAACTGCACAATGACCTTAATCGCCGAATATTCGATCGAGTGCAGGCCGAAGCGCTGGAGGGGCGCGGCGTCGCTCTGGGGTTTACGGATTGTTATCGGAAGTCGAATGGTGGCATTCCGATCAATGCTCTGAAGTCGTATGTCCTTTCGCCGCACATTACTGCTGATCGAATGCATGCTGTGATCGAGGAAGTGCTGAAGTCGCTCAAGCATGTTTGGGTTGAGATGGCTCAGGCGGGGCAGTAGTGGCTTTGGCCGTGCTATATTCGCGTCAAGTCGAGCGATGCCTTCGACCAGAGCAGTGTTTTTTGGTTAAACCTGCCTGAATTTTTGCAGTTAGAAGTGAATCAATCCCCGCTTTCGTATTCCCTACTACCGGGTCAGTTGGATGGGCGCCGTTTTCGAGGAATTCGAACGCGAACTGGCCAAGCTGCAAAAGGCTTGTAAGGGTGACCCGCGCAAGGAAGTGACCCGCCTCTTTCTACTTGCGCTCGAACGAGAAGAGCTTGTCTCGATTGGGTATCGTGAATCGCTGATGGAGCAGCGGCTGGCGGCAATGCCGATTCCGGCCGACGTTCGCGAGATCATCCGCCATGCGCTGGTTTGGATTTGGAAAGATGAGGAGATGCACACGATCTATATTCGCGGCGCGATTCTCAAGCTTGGCGGCTGGCGACTACGGACTCAGGCAATCCTGACCCAAGTCGCCGGGGGAATTGGCGGCTGGGCTGGGTCGGTGATGCAGCATTCGCGGTGGAGTCGTGCGCCGCTGTCGCGACTCATTGCGGGAGTTGTGACCTTTGCAGGTGGACTGGTGGGCAAGGTTCCTGCCGATGTGCGAAAGCACCTCCAATATGGGCCGTTTCGCAATTTTTGTCGATTCAATATCGATGCTGAAAAGACTGCTGCCGTTTGCTGGTATCGGATCGCGGAACTGGCTGCGTCGCAGAGCGATATTGATGCAACTCTTTGTCGTGATTTTCGCCGGGTGGCTGTTGATGAAGATCGGCACTGCGTGCTTTTTGGGATTTTAGAGGAAGTGCTTACCGATGCCGATAATCTGGCTGATGGCGTAACTGTCGACTCACTCGTGGCGCGTATTCGCGCCGTCGGTGAGGAGTTTTTGCCGCGATCCTATCGCCTTCGATCTGATCAGGAGAATCCAATTGGCAGTGGCCAGCCGGTCTATGTCATGCAGTCGCTGGATCGGAGTGAGAAGCGAAGGTTGTTTCGACAATTGATCGATGAGTCAGGATTGGCGAAGGCGATTGAAGAGCGAGCTCAGTTTCTTGGCCGCCCCATCGAATCGCTCAAGATCACAATCAAGCCGACTTTTATGCTCGGTTATCATCGCAAAGATCATTCGCCGATCACGGATGTGGAGTTACTACACGATTTGACGGCGTATCTCCGCGAACTCGGTTGCCAAGATTTGGTCGTGATCGAAGGGCGCAATATTTATGATCGGTTTTTTCGTCATCGCTCCGTTAAAGAGGTGGCGCATTACTTCGGTATCGAGTCAGAACATTTCCGCATTGCCGACACGGCTGAGGAGCAAGTCGATCATCATTACTATCGCGGTGTCGCGCAGTACACGATTGCCAAATCTTGGCGCGACGCCGATTTTCGCATTTCGTTTCCTAAAATTCGCAGCCATCCAATTGAGATGGCGCTCTTGAGCCTGGGTAATATCGAATGGGTGGGCGGGCGGTGCGATGAGTACTTATTTCTGGAACGGCAGGCGGACCGGGCTACGGCGATCATGATGTTGCTGGATGAATTCCCGCCTCATTTTGCGATATTGGATGGCTTTGAGGGTGCGCCTGACGGGTTGGTGGGAGTGATGGGCTGTCGTCAACCGAAGCATTTGCGACGGTTTTACGCGGGACGAGATGCGCTGGCTGTGGATATGATTGCCCTCGAAGATTTGGGCGTTACTGAGGCGCAACAGGGAAGTGTGTTGCGAACTGCCGGGCATTGGTTTGGCGGGTCACCGCGTAAGATCGAGGTAGTTGGTGAGCGATTGCCGATCCAAGGTTGGCAGGGGCCATACTCGACTGAATTGCGATCACTGCTGAGCATGATGGCCTATCCGGTTTATGTCATGGGGAGTGGGCGAGGCGAGCTCTTTGTGCCTGAGATGGATGAGGAGGCGTTCCCCTCGATCGCTAAAGAAGGTTGGTTTCTGCGCCTTCGTCGCCGCGCGGTGCGTCGCTTGTTGGGACTTAAAATTCCAACGAAGCGACGCACCGCGCGGCGACGAAGGCGCAGAAACCAACCTTCTTTAGCGATCGAGGGGAACGCCTCCTCATC
>JBKJSI010000843.1:0-3160 GCA_046595915.1 Pirellulaceae bacterium | reverse complement strand
GTTGACTCTGGAGCAATCGAAACACTATTAGGCAGGATGCAGCCCTCATTTGACCGCATTCAAAACGATTATCCTAAATTCAAAGACGCCCAGGATAAGGATCTTTTTGTATTGCTGCTTGACAACCAGATACGACTAAGCGTCACTAAGGGCAAACTAAAGGAATGGTCCAATTCATACAGCAACAAAAGCGAAGAAGAGATTGTTGCCGCTTTCGAAGACGAGTTTAAGAAAGGTGAAAGGGTAACGGTAGAAACCGGTGCCAGCGTATTTGGCGTATTCGGTGGATCTGCGAATGTGGATTGGCAATCCTCGTCGGAGGGGAAAAAGAAGTCATTCGCTAGGTCATTCAAGAAGGCAATGCTGGACTCAAAAGTAATTCTAAGGGGAGAATTTCCTACATTTGCACCAGTCAGCATGGATCAAGTAACGACATTTCTTGATGAGAGCAAGGTGTCAGCGAACGGAATGATTGGCTCGAAAACGCCAGGACAAGTAAAAGTCGAGTATGTCTTTGGCCTTTCCGAATTAGCACATAGTGCACCGTCGATTTCTGAATTAACGAAGATGAAAAGGGATATTAGCTCCCTACAAAATGCCCAGATTCGATTTAAGACACGCAGTGTCGGACTTGCTGGATATACTCCTTCGAAAGATGCGGTTAATACCGAAGCGGGATGGGAAGGTGACGTCAAGCTGCACATAAACATCGATGGCAACCCTCCAACAAGCAAGCTAAAGCTCGCTGTTCCAGGAAAAGTATTGGCTGCATGGGCAATTCCAGAGAACTATTTGAGCAGCGGCTTACAGGTACACGGCGTTGGCGTAAATATCGGGGCAGACCAACGGTCTGTGGAGTTTTACGCCCGATCTGAGAAACCACTGGATAATGTGCCCCCCTCGTACACAATTATTGCTGCATATATTGCCGATGATCCAAAATAGATGACATTTGGGATAAGGTGACTTGCGGCTACTTGCGACTGTAATGGAACCGCCCCGATTTCGGTCGCGCTTAGGGGGAATTCTGGCTTTCCAACTTCAATCCTTGATACAATCCCGCCTCAGTACGGTCGGTGCAATTTTGTTTGCCGAGCCTGCAATTCAGCATAAATGCAAGACATTGCCATTGTTAGAGAAGTGCCTTCGGGAGCGACTTATTGACGTCTGCACCATAGCGAGTTTTCCATGAAAAAAACCGTCGTACTTGAGTCGCGTTCCTCATGTCGAGGTCAATAGGATCAGGTGTCGAAAGGCAAGTTCAAATCCCGACTCCCACGCATTCAATTCCAATGCGAGCTAACTTCGCTCGGATTCCACAACGCAAAGTGTGACACATTCAGCGATAAGTAGTTTGCCGCTGGTGGCGTTGGAGCTTGGAATCACTGTGCGGCGTCACTGCACAAGAACTCCCCGATGTTTCCCGTTGCTGGATGCGAGGCAACGTCAGGGCGTTTTTGTGTCGGCGCAGACGATTGTTAAGAGCACTTTGGCGGTCGGCCCCATTTTTCCATTTCCGTACGTAGTTTGGAACCGAGACTGTGACGCCTGCCGCACTTTGAAATCGGCACTAATAATTTGCAAAGCCCGCCAACTCTCTTATCATACGGCAATTGCAAGCAATTGCTATTTAGCCTGAAGAGCAGAAACAAGGTCACTTTTTGAAGGAACATTCACTATGTGCAGGAGCTTCCGAAAGACATTGCTTTTTACAATTGGTCTATTAACACTGCCTTTCATCGCATCCATCGCTCGGGCTCAAGCAGTTGCGATTCGAGTAGAACTAGTCGAGATTCACTGCAATAAGGACAAGAACACGGAGGACATTACTGGAGCCGATGAGTTCTACTTTGTTTCAGCATTTAAGTCGGGATCTCTACAGAAGGCGGTCGTTAGTACTCCCTTCGATATCAACACGGATCAGACGAAGACATTTTCGGAAAAAGACAAAATTCTGTTCGCCGGTGACGTTTCGACAAAGGAGTCCATTGAAGGCGGAATAGTCGCGTATGATGAGGATTTCGGAAAGGACTGGGAAAACAAGTACAAGGCAATTACGAAGGAAATCGCGTCGGGAATTTCAAAAGGTGTTGCGTCTGACAAAGAAAACAAGAACGGCCCATTAGTTGCCATACTAATCGGTGCGGTTACTAGTGTCGTCGATCTGTTAGCGCAGTCCGATAAGGATGATGAGCTAGGACAACTTTCTATTAAAGTTGACGCAGAAGGTCCCGCAGAGGAGCTTAAAGAATGGAAGTTTGAACACGCTGACGGTATTGGCTATTCGGATTGGAGTTATGTACTCAAGTACAAAGTAACCAGATCAAAAAAATAGTCCAATCGTCACTAAAGCCTGTGTCGCTGCGAGGACATTGTAGTGCGAGGATTGACTGTTCAACTAGACTGCTCAAAACAACTAAGTCGTATCGCGTGCTGACACTACCGACAATCGAATTGCACAGTAGATTCCATTGCGGCACAATGGCGTAGGCTTCACACGAGTCGCGGCGTTCTTTGCGCGAATTGATGCAGCGTCTTATAAGAAAGTTATCATTGAACATTTATAGAAACGCACGACAGTGCTAGGCTATGACGACAAAGCTTGCAGTAGTCGACGTTAATTGTGAATCGCAAGTGTTCAGTCACGTATCGAAATAACCGAAATCTCGGCGTTCACCGTAGCTGATGATTGACTCCCGGCAAAAGACTGCTAGCTTGCCGCAAGATCTTCCGCACTACTAGCGATGGAGCTTAAGAATGGCGAAATCAAATGGCCTGCACGTGTTTACGATCCTAGTTGCAATGTCATTTCTCGTTGGATGCGGAATCTCTAACGAGGTGAACAAGATTCTGATGCAACTTAGCGAGCTCCAAGCGTCGGTGGACACGACTCGAGTGGCCATCACAAATGAGTCAGGAAATTGGAGGCTGTTGCTGGAGAACCTAGAGAAGGAATTTAGAGCCGATGCCGGTGATCTAATTGCAAATGAACTCAGTAACTTTGTTAATCAAACGATCGGTAATGCTGGAGCTGAAGTTAGATGTAATGCGGATTTTTTAGAAGACAAGCTAAAGGCCAACCTAGGTAAGCTAAGTGAGGCAATCGCGAAGAAGCGGGATGAGATGTCATTGGGCGCTTCAAAGCAGGCCACCTCGGGGC
>JBKJSI010000801.1:0-2711 GCA_046595915.1 Pirellulaceae bacterium | reverse complement strand
CTAGATAGTGGCCATCTAGGCCATCTAGGCAGCCTAATGAAAACAAGCCCTTTTTCACCTCCCCTCGCCCTAAGTCCTTTGCGGAATTCAACTTGCCGAACATGCGAGCCAACTTGCGGTCCGCTGGAGCGAGCGCAGCTTGGCAAGTTGGCAAGTTCGAGAAAGCAAGGCCTTTTTGATTCCGGTCACCTACAAGCGTCCGCGCCGATGCGGCTTTCCCATAAGATTGACCCCCACCACTCAAAGTCCCCCACTGAGGAACCCGACATGTCCCCCACAGACCCTGCCATGACCCCCAAAGACTTTGTACAGACACTCAAAAAAGAACGCGGTTCGGCCATCCTTCGCACCAAGGAAACCGCCGTTGCCCGCGAAGCGATGAACGCCGCCATCCGCGGCGGCTTCAAAATCATCGAATTCACCCTCACCATCCCGGGCGCCTACGACCTGATCACCGAATTCGCCGCCAAACCGGGCCTCATCGTCGGCGCCGGAACCATCCTCACGCCCGAAGAAGCCCACCGCGCCGTCGCCAGCGGAGCCAAATTCCTTGTCTCGCCCGTCCTCGACGAAGAAGTCATCAAAACCGCGATTTCGCTCAACGTCGCCATAATCCCCGGCTGCAGCACGCCGACCGAAATGCTGAAAGCCCACCGCCTCGGCGCCCCACTGCAAAAACTCTTCCCCGCCCCAGGCACCGGCCCCGACTGGGTCCGCCACACCCTCGGCCCGCTGCCGATGCTCAACATCGTCCCCACCAGCGGCGTCACCCTCCAAAACGCCGAAGCTTACCTAGACGCAGGCGCACTAGCCGTCGGCTTCACCGCCAGCCTCTTCTCGCTCGATGTCCTGGCGAAGCGAAACTACACCGAAATCGAAACCCGAGCCAAAGAAATGGTGCAGCTACTATCCAAACACCGCGAATAATCCCACACCTATTTCGGCGGCCGAAACTTGATTTTATCGATCAGCTTCACCACTTCGCCCTTTTCATTGATCCAGCCCGAGACCGCAGTAATGGCATCAACGGTGTGGGAATACTTCAAATTGGGCGCACAATCGAGCTCGATCTGGGCATCACTCGATCCAGGTTCCCCATCGGCCTTTACCGAAGACAAAATGTAATCGCGAACCTCTCTCAAACTGGCAAAAGCCTGGTCCGGTGGACTTAGTTGAATCCCACTGAGGTTTCCGTCTGCATCAGCGGAAAGCGTGAGGGTCATTTCGCTCATCAAATCGGCTTCATTCGTTTGCACCGCTTGCCCCGCCAGCGGCATCTTGATGTTGAAATCGCCCTCTTGATCCACCACTTTGAAATTCATGATGAAAAAAACGAGCAGCTGAAACACCATGTCGATCATGGGCGTCATCGGGATATCGATTTTTTCGGGCAAGCCTTGTCCGCCGCCCGTGCGCCGCACTTTCATGACGCGAGTCCCTTATAGAGTTGGTGATTCATGAGCCGCTGACTTGTTAACCACTGTATTGTTAACCATTGTCTTGCTTGACGCGAAGTGCGAAATTCTGAAATTGCCTGCCCTGGCACTCTTTGATCAACTTTTGCACATCGGCGGTCTGAGCGTCCTTGTGCCCGCGAATAATGATATGGGCCTCCGCCAGCGACTTGTTCGCCGCCGTCAGGAGCTGCACTTCACGATCCAGAAACGGCCCCATCGCATCGATCGCAACCGTGTCCCCCGCAATCGAAACCATGCCATCTTTGGTCAACTGCAGCATGATCGGCGAAGTGAGCGCGTCCTCGACGGGCTTAACGATTTGGCTTTTGGGAAGGACCACCCGTTCGTCGATTTCCGTCTGACTAAAGTTCACGAGGATCATGAAGAACGCGATGAGCTGAAACACCATATCGATAAAAGGCGTGGAATCCGCCTCCTCGATCTTCGTTTGTCCCGTTTTCGCGACTCGCATGTGTGGCGCGGCAAGGCCGCGCTCCTGAATTGGACGGATGGAGACCTCGAACGCGAACTATTTCTTCGAGCGCCCCGTGTCAAAGCGACTCATGAGCCCCTCGCTCATAATGCCAACTTCCAAAACTAAGCGAGCGAGGCGGTTTTTTAGCAGGTTGTAAGCGAGAATCGCAGGAATCGCGATCGCCAAACCCACAAACGTCGTAAAGAGTGCGGTCGAAATACCCTTCGCGAGATCCGCCGGCTTCGGCTGACCGCCTTGAGCGATTTCCGAAAAGGATCGAATCATTCCATCGACCGTACCGAAAAGCCCAACCATCGGCGAAAGCGTGCCAATTAGCGCAATGTAGCTGAGGCGATGCTCCAGCTTCATATTTTCATCTTCGCCGACTTCCTGCATCGCTTCGATCGCCTGCGGATAACCCACCGAGACCTTCGATATTCCCGCGGCCAACACCTGTCCCAGAAAGGATTCATCATTTTTCGCGAGTTCATATGCCTCTTGAAACTGCTGATTATCGAGGTGTCCCTCAAATGCCTGCACCAGGCTAATGGGGCAAACGCTCGAACGTCGCGCCGCGAGAATATTCATCACCAGCAGCGCCACAAACACAAATGACATCGCCAGGAAGGTGATCGTGTAGGTCCAACCGAGCGCCTCAAATGTCCAGGAAAGCATGTTCTTCGGCGCCGGCTTGCCCCCATCCTTGGCGGCTGACGTATCCGCCGCTTTTTCTCCTTCTTGCGGGCCCGCATAAGCCCCGCGAACCGCTCCGAAGCCAA
>JBKJSI010000784.1:0-4692 GCA_046595915.1 Pirellulaceae bacterium | reverse complement strand
GCTTTGGCGCTGTTTGAAAAGTATGGCGTTTTAACCCCTCGCGAACTCACCAGCCGCCACGACATTTACGTCGAGCAATATTGCAAGGTCGTGAATTCGGAGGCGCTGCTGACGATCGAAATCGCCAAGACGATGATCTACCCAGCGGCGATGAAATACGCCAGCGAACTCGCCGACACGGCCCTCTCGCTCAAGGAGCTGGGACTGACTGTCGACACTTCGCTGCTCGAAACAGTCAATGGGCTTGCCAGCGAGTTGCTCAAGACGCTTGGCACGCTCGAAGCCAAGCTTGGCCACAATGGTCACCATGACCCCGTGGCGCATGCCAAGTTCTTCTGCAGCGACGTCCTGCCGGCGATGTTGGCGGTCCGCGGTGCGGCGGATTCGCTGGAAGGCGTGATGGCTGACGACCTCTGGCCGTTGCCGACTTACCAAGAAATGCTCTTCATCAAGTAATTTGCGAAGCTATTCGCAGGTGAATTGAATAAACTTGAGGCCGCCGTGGGGATAGCTTTTCCCCTCGGCGGCTTTTATTTTGTTCGATTGCCTTAGACTTACCAAAGCTTCCAGTCGCGGAGCGGCAGGGCTACGTAGTCGCCGTCGCTCCTGCGACGCGAACTTTTTCAACTTGCGCCTTCATGAATGATCATCGACCGACAACGCCCCACGAAGTGCTCTCCTGGTGCCGCCAAAGCGACGTGAAAGCGGTCGACTTGCGGTTCACCGATTTTCTCGGCCAGCAGCAGCATTTCACGATTCCGATCGACAAGCTGACCGTCGATGTCTTTGAAGATGGCCTCGGGTTTGACGGTTCGAGCATTCGCGGCTGGCAGTCGATTCATGAAAGCGACATGATCGCCGTCCCGCAGCCGAAGACCGCGTTCATCGATCCTTTTTGCTCCGCGCCGACTGCGGTGCTCCTCTGCAATGTGCAAGACCCGGTAACGCGCGAGGATTACAGCCGCGATCCACGCAATGTCGCACGCAAGGCGCTCGACTATTTGCAGTCCTCCGGCGTCGCGGATACTTGTTTCGTAGGCCCCGAGTGCGAGTTTTTTCTCTTCGACTCCGCGCGCTTCGACCAGAATGAACATGAAGGCTACTACCATCTCGACAGTCGCGAAGGTCAGTGGAACCGAGGCCGGGCGACGCCGACGAATATCGCTTATCAGCCGCGAACCAAGGAAGCCTATTTTCCGACGCCGCCCTCCGATCATTTCCATGAAATCCGCACGGAAATGATGCTCGAAATGATTCGCTGCGGGCTCGATGTCGAGTGCCACCATCATGAAGTGGCTTCGGGCGGGCAATGCGAGATCGATCTGAAGTATTCGTCGCTGCTCGACATGGCTGACGCGGTGATGATTTACAAATATGTCGTGAAGAATGTCGCGCGGCGGAATCAGATGACTGCGACCTTCATGCCCAAGCCGCTCTTCGGCGACAATGGCTCGGGCATGCACACGCATGTTTCGCTCTGGAAACAGGGCAAGCCGCTTTTCGCGGGCAATGGATATGCAGGGCTTTCCGATGTGGGGCTGTGGGCGATTGGCGGGATTTTGAGGCATGCGCCTGCGTTGGCGGCGTTTTGTTGCCCAACTACCAATAGCTATAAGCGGCTCGTTCCGGGGTTTGAAGCGCCGGTTTATCTCAGCTACTCGGGTCGCAATCGTTCGGCGGCTTGCCGAATTCCGATGCTGAGCCAAAACCCGGCGGCCAAGCGGGTGGAGTTCCGCTCGCCTGATCCGAGTTGCAATCCCTATCTCGCCTTCTCGGCGATCTTGATGGCGATGCTCGACGGGGTTCAAAACAAATTCTCGCCTGGCGAGCCGCTCGATAAGGATATTTATCATCTCGCCGACGCCGAGCGCGATAAACTCAAACAGATGCCGAGTTCGCTTGACGCGGCGCTGGCCGCGCTCGCGCAGGATCATGAGTTTTTGATGCGGGGCGAGGTTTTTACCGAGGATGTGATTCAGACCTGGCTGAACTACAAGCGGACGAATGATGTGGCGGCGCTGCGTTCGCGGCCGCATCCTTATGAGTTTTGCATGTATTTTGATGCGTAACCTGACATCCCAACCCGACGCGTAAGCGAGGATATCCTCGCTTACGCGTCGGGTTGGGATGGGATTTCTGCGATGCACGTCTATTTGATAGCGACACTCGATACGAAAGGCGCCGAGGCGGCGTTTGTTCGCGATCGGCTTATTTTGCAGGGCGCATTGGTGAAAGTCATCGATGCGGGATGCCAAGGTTCGGCGAGTATTGCGGCCGAGATCAGCCGCGAGGAAGTGTTCGCTGCGGCGGGCGCCAGTTTGGAAATAGCGAGTAGCAAGGGGGATCGGGGCGAGGCCGTTGCGACTGCGGCACGGGGGGCGGCGGCGATTGTTAAGGTTGCTCACGACAAACATGAGTTGGCGGGGGTGATTGCGATTGGCGGCTCGGCGGGGACGACGATTGGGACGACTGCGATGCGGGCGTTGCCGCTGGGCGTTCCGAAAGTGATGGTGAGCACTTTGGCGTCGGGGCAGGTGCGGCCTTACGTGGGTGACAAAGATATTTTCATGCTCAACTCGGTGGTCGATATCGCGGGGCTGAATCGGATTAGTCGGCCGATTTTGGCGAACGCGGCGGCGGCGATGGCGGGGATGATTTCGATGCCGCCGCTCGCCAGTGACGCCGATAAGCGGCTGATCGCGGCGACGATGTTCGGGGTGACGACGCCTTGTGTGAACCATGCGCGCGCGATTCTTGAGCGGGCCGGTTTTGAGGTGCTCGTGTTTCATGCCACTGGCTCGGGTGGGCGGGCGATGGAGGCGCTCATTGAGGACGGTGTAATCGCGGGCGTGCTCGATATCACGACGACGGAACTGGCGGATGAGCTCGTGGGCGGCGTGCTGAGTGCGGGGCCGGATCGGCTCAATGCTGCCGCGCGGCGCGGGGTTCCGCAGGTCGTTTCTGTGGGGGCGATTGATATGGTGAACTTCGGGCCACGTGAGTCTGTGCCGGCGAAGTTTGAGGGGCGGAAATTTCATATTCACAATCCGACGATCACGCTGATGCGGACGACGCCCGAGGAGAACGCGAAGCTGGGCGGGGAAATTGGGCGCAAGGTCGCGGCGTCGACGGGGCTGGCGAAAATCTTGCTGCCGAGGCTCGGTGTTTCGGCGATTGATCGGGCGGGCCAGCCGTTTGATGATCCGGCAGCGCGAGAAAAACTGTTTGCAGGCGTGAAATCATCTTGCGGGCGGGTTGAGTGCCAAGAGGTTGACCTACATATCAACGACCCGGCTTTCGCTGAGGCGGCCGCGAATGCACTGATTCAGATGATTGCTCGCCGCGTTGGAGTACCGCCTTTAGGCGGAAGGGTTGGCCGGTAAGCTCGCCCGCAACCGGCTGAAGCCGGAACTCCAGCAAATTCACATTTTACTACTGGAATCCAAATGGCTCTTTTTTCTCGCGACTCGATTCTTCAGAAGCTCAAGCAAAAAGTGGCGGCGGGGCGGCCGATTGTGGGCGGCGGGGCGGGGACGGGGATTAGTGCGAAGATGTCGGAGGAAGGCGGCGTCGATCTGCTGGTGATTTACAATTCGGGGCGGTTTCGCATGGCGGGGCGGGGGTCGCTTTCGGGCATGATGCCTTATGGCGATGCGAATGCGATCGTGATGGAGATGGCGCGGGAGGTTTTGCCGGTGGTGTCGCGGACGCCGGTACTGGCGGGGGTTTGCGGGACGGATCCGTTCCGGCTGATGAAGATTTTTTTGAAGGAAGTCGATGCGGCGGGGTTTTCGGGCGTGCAAAATTTTCCGACGGTAGGGCTCATCGATGGCGTGTTTCGGCAGAACCTCGAAGAGACCGACATGGGGTTCGGCAAGGAGGTCGACATGATTACGCTCGCGCGGGAGATGAATTTGCTCACGACGCCGTATGTGTTCAATGATCAAGAGTCGGTCGCGATGGCGAAGGCGGGCGCGGATATTTTGATTGCACACATGGGGCTGACGACGAAGGGGGCGATTGGGGCGACGACGGCGCTGACGCTCGATGAGTCGGTGAAGCGGATTCAGTCGATTCACGATGTGGCGAAGAAGGTCAATCCGGAGGTGCTCGTGCTGTGCCATGGCGGGCCGATCGCGGAGCCGGCGGATGCGCAGTACATCCTCGACCGGACCGAGGGAGTTGTGGGCTTCTACGGGGCGAGCAGCATGGAGCGGCTGCCGGTCGAGCCGGCGATCTCGGGGCGGGTGCGGGAGTTTTGCGGGCTTACATTTCGGCGGCAGGGGTAAAAGTTGGATGTTGGTTTCCCTGGTTTCCCTGCTTTCCCTCTCTCGTGGTTGGTTTCCCTGCGAGGGAAACCACCTTGGATTGAAAGTTGGTGGCGGAGGTGGCGGGCTCTCGTGCGAGGTGGCGGTGGTGGCGGTTGGTGGCGGGCATACGCGTGGGCCAGTGCCGGCTGTCTTGCTCGATTTCGATGGTCTTGATGGGGGTGAGGGTGGGGCCGTGGTTTTGGGCGGGCATTTTTGGGGCTCCACAAATCTAAAGGTTGGCCGCGCGGGGTGCGCGGCTTCATTAGGAATTATTGTGGAGTTGTGGCGCCATTTGGTGCAGATTTTTTCAGGTTTTTTTCACACGGAGGCACAGAGACACGGAGGGGATTTGGGGGATTCGTAAGTTGTTGATGGGTGGGGG
>JBKJSI010000771.1:0-7726 GCA_046595915.1 Pirellulaceae bacterium | reverse complement strand
AGCCGGCGGATGGAACCAGAGTCGCTAGCTGCACCAACTTCCGCCCTACCCCTCCCCGTTCCGCGTTTCCGCCCTTCTTCGATCCTCCCACCGCATCGCTTCCAAATCGGCGTACATCCCTGCTACCCCATCTTTTCTCTCTGTTTCCCATCTCCTCAGTGTTTTAAGAATATATTCCAGAATAGCGCACCAAATGGCGCCACTTCTCTCCTAACATTCAATCGTGCGACCAACCGCTCTCCTCCCTGGCCGAAAAGGCCAACACATTGGCACATCCACCGCCAAGCGGAGCCCCTTCACACTTAGTGGTAGAGAATCCGAAAACCACAACCAGCCGGGAACTATTTCTCGGCTGGCCGCTCCCGCGCGCAAACACGGTCCAGCATCAACGCGAGCCGCTCCATCGGCAAACCGACCACATTGCTCGCATTTCCCTCTACAATCCGAATCCACCCAAGATTGTCCTGATACCCAAATCCTCCCGCCTTCCCCTCCCAGCAACCACTTTCGAGATACTCTTCAATCCGCTCATCCGGCAACACATCCATCGTCAGCTTCGTCACCTCCACCTCGACATGCCGCTCCTCCCCAGGGCGCACCCAAAGACAAAGCCCACTGTAAACATGATGCTCGCGGCCACGCAACAATTGCATCATCTCGCGAGCGTGTTCCACATTCTTCGGTTTACCAAGAATATTCCCCATACACTCGGCGACCGTATCGCAGCCAATCACAATCGCCGAGTCATATCGCTTTCCCTGAAGCACTCCCGGAATTTGCTTGGCAATATCCGCCGCCTTTTGATAAGCCAGTCGGGCAACCATCTCCGGCGGCGTTTCCCGGCTACAAATCCCACACTCAGCCAGCGGATCAGGCTCGATCACTTCAAATTCGTAGCCATGTTCGCGCATTAACTCCCGCCGCCGAGGCGAACTGCTGGCTAGAATAAGCTTCGGCCGTCCGCCCGCGTTTTCCTCAACGCTTACACGATTCGTTTTGTCATTCATGTCCATGTCGCCAACTTCGCTCGAAGTCCTATTTGAGGACAATCATCTACTCGTGGTCAACAAGCCGCCTGGAATCGCCACGCAAGGGGCCGAGGCGGGCATCCCCAGCGTCGTGAACTTGGCAAAGGAATATCTCAGAACTAAATATAACAAGCCTGGCAACGCTTACATCGGCGTCGTCAGCCGCCTCGATGCGGTCGTAAGCGGCGTTGTGGTCCTCGCAAAAACCTCCAAAGCCGCCGAGCGTCTCAACGAACAGTTCCGCCAACGCTCCGCCCAAAAGATCTACAAAGCACTCATCGAAGGGGGCCCGCGCGAAGAATACTTCGAACTCCTCGATTGGCTCAAGCCCGCCGAAACCCGCAAAGGGAGCGACATCGCCCGCCCCGGAGAACGAGACGCCGTCGAAGCAAAACTGAAGGGCCGAGTCCTTCGCCGCAACTCTGGCTTAGCACTACTAGAAATCGACCTTCAAACCGGTCGCAAGCACCAAATCCGTGTGCAGCTAGCCTCGCGCGGCTGGCCCGTCCTCGGCGATGGCCTCTACGGCAGTAAAAAACTCTTCCGCCCCGGCATCGCCCTCCACGCCCATTCCCTCACCATCACCCACCCCACCACCAAAGAATTACTAACTTTCGACGCCACGATCCCAGTAGCATGGAATCCCTTCATGAATCAAATTGGAGCCTCCTAGCTTGCCTTAGATAGTCGCCTTTCGCTCCCGCGAAAGAGCGCGTTCACCGCAGCAACAGGCGCCGATTTCCTCAACCCACCATCAACAATCAATTCCGGATACGAAATCCAATGAACCGAATTCAACGAACACCTATCATTGCGGCAACCATGCTGCTCATCACAGGCGCAGCAACAACCTGTCTCGCCCAACTCCAAAAATCCGCCCCTCACGAGTTCAAAGTCAAACTCGCCGACTCCGTCGCCAAAGAACCGATCACCGGCCGGCTCTACTTGTTCTTCACTGCCCGCGAGCAGGGCGAACCGATGAACGGCCCCAACTGGTTTGGCCCCGAGCCCTTCTACGCCAAAGAAGTCACCGGCCTCGCGCCTGGCGCCGCAGTGGCGATCGATGATTCCGCCGATGGCTTCCCCGATGTGATCTCCAAAATCAAACCGGGCAAATACCGTGTCCAAGCCCTCCTCGACCACGACCGCTATTACCCCTCCCCCAACAACGGCGTAGGCAATTTCTATAGCGCAGTCGCATCGATCGAAATCAAAGAAGAACCCGCAACGCTCGAACTGACGCTCGACAAAGTCATCCCACAGCGGCCCTGGGTAGCTAAAGATTGGATCAAGCCGATCGCCTATAAAAGCGAACTGCTATCAAAACACTTCAAGCGTGACTTTGAAGACCGCGCCGTGGTGATCTTGCCCAAGAGCTACACCGAACACCCCGAGCGACGCTATCCAGTCCTCTACGAAGTTTCTGGCTTCGGCGGCAGCCTGCCCGGCATGGCCCGCGCATTTCAAAACGCTCCGCCAGCCGCCGCCGAAGGCGAGTTCGACTGCATCCGCGTCATGCTCAGCGGCGAATGCAAATGGGGCCACCACGTGTACGCCGACAGCGCCATCAACGGCCCTCGCGGAAAAGTGTTGACGGAAGAGCTGATCCCGCTCATCGATCGCGAGTTCCGCACCGTTGCCGATTCCAAAGCCAGATTCGTCAAAGGCCACAGTTCCGGCGGCTGGTCCTCGCTGTGGCTTCAAGTGACTTATCCCGATGTCTTCGGCGGCGTCTGGAGCACCGCGCCAGATCCAGTCGATTTCCGCGACTATCAGCAAAGTGACATCTACGCCAACCCGCCGGTCAGCATCTATTACTTTGAGAACGGCGAAAAGAAGCCCTTGGCTCGGCAAGGAACCAAGCCGATCATTTGGTATCCCGATTTCGCCAAGATGGATGACGTACTCGGCAAAGGCGGCCAGCTCCGCTCCTTCGAGGCCGTCTTTAGTCCACTCGATGAAAAAGGGCTACCCAAGCAGATGTGGGACCGCAAGACCGGTAAAGTCGATCCCTCGACCGCCGAGTCCTGGAAGGCATATGACATCAACCTGGTGCTCAAAAACAACTGGTCCAAACTCGCCCCCAAGCTGGCCGGTAAAATCCACATCAGCATGGGCGATCTCGACACGTTTTACCTCAACGGCGCCACCGCGTTGCTAAAGAAAACCTTAGCCGACCTAGGCAGCGACGCACAGGTCGAAATGGTCCCGGGCAAGGATCATAGCAACTTAATGACCAAGGAACTTCGCGACCGTCAAAAGCGCGAAATGTTAGAAGCCTACTCGAAGTATTACGACGCCGAAGGCCGTGCGCGGTAAGGAGTTTGTGCCAGTACGAATTGAATTCGATCCAACCATCTCCGCGAAAAGTAGAACCATTCGCGGAGGCGTTGCAATCTCATGTTAGGTCAACTCGAATTGCGCCCTGAAGACAATCCTTACGCCACTTCGCTCGCCGATCCGGGTGACGACATTGTCCGGCTTCGATCTCGGATCACACTTTACGGTGTCTACTCGACATTCGATGTGAATGGCCACATCATCGAGGCCTTTTGCTCGCACTGGCTTGGCAAAGAAGTTTACAAAGTCGATGGCAAGATCCATTCGACATACACTTCCTGGCTCGCGATGAAGGGGAAGCGAGGTTTTCGAGGCATCCGTAAGATCGAGCTCGATGACCCTAAGACGCTGGTGGAAATTCACATTCAGACGGCGCCGATGTGGCTATGCCAGGTGCATGTCGACAAGCGGCTCTATATCACTGAGACTGCGCCGGGGCTGAAGCGATTTAACCAGTTGGCCTATATTGCGCTGGCGGTGATGGTGGTCGTGCTCGCTTTTGCGATTAGGGCGCTGATTTTGGCTTGGTAGCTGAGGCCGGAGTTTCCGAGGGCTCGACGGGCTTTTTCTTCACGGCTGCTTTCTTCGTTTTGCCGCTCGAAAGTTCGGCGATTTCCTGCTTCTGCCGCTCGCGCCATTCGGCCTGAGCTTCGGTTAGCGTTCCGTGGCGAGTCGATTCGTCATAGGCCTTATTCTCAGCGACGCCGCGCTCTGAAAAGGGCTTTACTTCCTTCTCCAATCGTTTCGCAAGCAGATCACGGGCCAGTTCCGCCGTCGGCGCTGTCTCGCTCAATTGTTTCCGTAACGCTTTTGGCTCCAGCAATCTTTTGGCCAGCAGCGCATGCTTGTGGGTAATGTCAAAATGCCCCTGTTCATGCTCGAGCAGCCCTTGGATGCGATTCGGATCGGCCCAAGAAGTCTTCGGCGCGAGCACCGCGTAGAAAATTAGTTTCTTGACCCGACAAGTAATCCCTACCGGGCTGGCGATGAATTCGTACTCGGTGTGATACCGCAATTCGGTATCCGTCATCGCCCCAAAAGCGAGTGGCGCATCGGCGGGCTTCGACGAATAATCCGCGATCGTCAGCGGTCCATTGGTATAGAGCCGCATCGTCTTGGCGTTCGGTGCTTCGCCAAAACAAGCCGACGAAATCATCACGACCAGCATGAAGCTAATCGTGAAAACCCAGCCACAATAAGAGAGACTTCGTCGCATCGTCGCAACTCAAAAAACTACTTCGCCACAGCCCCATTAAAAACCTTGCCGCCCCAAACGAATCCCTTTTGAGCATCGATCCGCGCATCGAGCGAAATATGATCCCCCACCTTCACCGCCGGCAGTGCGCCTTGAACGATCGAAACTTGCTGGCCAACCCAGTCGGCCCGCAATTGTTTTCCATCGTTCCAAGAAGAAACCTTGATTACGATCTTCCCTTCTTGAGGCAAAAGCGCGACGACGTCACCTTCAACAATCCCAACTCCGGCAATTCCCTCGCCAGCATTCGGAACAACTGTCGGCGTCTCCGTTTTCAAAGGCAATGCCGGCATGGGTGGGCGAATCACAGATTCCTCGACCTTGGGAGTAGGCGGAGGAATATCATTAGCTTGAGCAGGCAAACCAATCGCTGCAAGTGCGGCCTTCTTCGCTTCTCCTTCAAGTCGAGTAACTTTTCCTGAGGTCGATCTCTGAAGAACGGTAGTCCCTCCCAGGATAAGCGTTCCTCCGTCTGCATCTTTCGCTTCAGGTAGTGTCTTTGGGTCAATCTTCTCTGTCTCTTTCATTTCCGGCTTCGTTGGCTTGATCGGCCGCGATCCTGACCCTGACAGCTTTGTGATTTCTTCTTCCAATCGTTCGACGCGAGTCGCGAGGATTTTATCCACTGGCCTAGCCCCGACCTTTGCCGATTCCATTCGCGCGGCGAGTTCTTTCTTGAGAACGACCACAGCCTTTTCTCGTTCCACCAAGGCAGCCCTCAGCTTTTCGTTTTCGCGGCTTCGCTCTTCGAGTTTTCGCTGCGTTTGCTCGAGCCGTTCGGCAAGTTCGCGATGCTTCCGTTCCATCTGCTGAAGCTCTTCCGGCGCTACGCGATTGCGCTCGGGCTTTACCTCTTTTGGTTTCCTCTTTTGCTTTTCCTTCTTGGCGTCTTTTTTCTTCTCTGCGCCTTCCTTCTCTTTTTTGTCGTCATCGTCATCCGTCGGGTTCTTTACCTCTTCGGCAACGAGTTCCAAAACAATGACTGTGGGCTTTTGTTCCTCGCTCTCTTGAGCCGTCGCTGGTGGCGTAGCCCCAGTGCAAAAGAAAGCTGAAGCGCAGATTAAGAAATATTTTGGCCAAGCAGGGAGAAGCATTGGCGAGCTCCGTGGAAATTGCGGTCTACAAACCGTCGGCAAATGTGGAAAGTGCTTATTAGTATACGCGCGATTGGGTCTAGCCCTGAGTTCGGCCCCATTTTGGGGCAGTCAAAACTTAAACGCCAGCAGCAGTTTGTTTGATGGCGGTTCGCCGTCAGAGCTCAATTAGCGGTTCATCCATACTTTGTTACCTGATAGTATGAACCCCCAAACAGGGGTATAGGCATTAACTGACGATTGGAAGTAGTCCTCATGGAGCCAAATTCGGCGTGGAGCTTTCTTTCCAACCACGCGCAGGTATTGGTATGCATTGCTAGAGATAAGGACGTCCTACTCAAGGACGTCGCCACCCAGATTGGCATGACCGAACGAGCGGTTCAGCGGATTATGGCGGATTTAGTGGATGGCGGTTACGTAATTCGTAAGCGTGTCGGCCGCCGAAATCGCTACGAAATCCTGGTAAACAAGCCGATTCCCCACAGCGAAAAGGTGGCAATTACGGTGGGCCTGGCTTTACAGCTTTTCGGCATAGCGATCGACCATGAGCCCCCTGCCGAACGCGATCCTTTGAGCAGCCTCTGTAAAGACGCATGAATTGTATCTAAGTTCTTCTCCGGCAAGGAGTTGACGCGATGTTGATAGGCTGCCAGAATTGCGGCAATAACTGCTTTTTGCTTGATATAAGCCGCTGTTGATTTAGCGGCGTACGATTTTGTCAAGGAACTTTCCCGCCTTGTCTCGCGTCCCAAGGGTGGAGCGTTTGTGATTGAAGCATCGGAAACAGACGATGCCCTGATCATCGCCGAAGTACTGGCGGGAAGGCCCCAAGCTTTCTCAAAACTGGTTACTCGGTATCAGGACCGGCTGTTCCAAACTGCCTATCACATCACCCGATCTCGCGAAGAGGCCGAAGATGTGGTGCAAGAGGCGCTCGTGCAAGCGTTTGTCAAACTGGGCACCTTCCAGAGACAAAGCGCCTTTTTCACTTGGCTCTATCGCATCGCCCTCAACGCGGCCATTACTCGGCGGCGCAGAAGGCGAGTCGATCTACCGCTGGGCGTTGACGTCGAATCAGGCATCAGCGAGCCAGCTGATCAACAAGAAGGACCAGAAGAACGCATCTTGCGGGAGGAACGCTCACGGCTGCTTTATGCGGCGCTTGGCGCACTCTCGGAGGAGCACCGCGTCATTTTGGTCTTGAGAGAGTTAGAAGGATTTTGTTACGAGTCCATTTGTGAGGCTCTCGAACTGCCGATCGGAACTGTCCGTAGTCGGCTTCATCGGGCGCGCCTTCAATTGGCCGAGCAACTGAAAGGTGTACTTCACGAAAATCCCTCTCCAGAGTCCTAACACCTCAAACTGGTCACCGGACTCGCGCAAGAGCAAATTTTTTTGAAATTTACATCGAAGTTGAATTCGACCCGACCGACCACTCATTCAAACCAGGTATTCGCGACTCCTCGATCCATGACAGGCGGTTAAGGACCAAACGAGGCAACGCAGGGAAATTGGTTTGACTAAAGGTAATGTATGGATCCCTTAAGCAACGAGGACCGACTTTCCGCCTATTTCGATGGCGAACTGCCATCGAATGAGCGGTCCGAAATGGAGGTGCGTTTACGCACCTCCCCAGACCTGCGTCGTAAGCTGGGTGAGTTCCAGATGCAAAGGCAGTGGCTCGCCGCGCTCCCTTGCCCTGCGCTCTCGGGCGATTTTACAAGCCGTGTCATGGAGCAAGTGTTGGCGGCTGCGGTAGCGCCGCCCATTTCTCTCCCTGTCACTGCGACGACGATGACTCCGCCACCCTTTCCATCGAAGGCAAAGCGTCGATCTACTTCCACGCTGATTGCAGCGGTGCTTTCTACCGCCGCGATGGTTGGCATCGGGTACTTCGTCGTCAACGAATTGAACAGGCCACCTATAGGCGGAGCTCACGTTGCGACAACGGGAAGCGATAAGCCCGTCGCGAACGATCCATCGGTGGTCACTCCCAAGGATGAGCTGCC
>JBKJSI010000753.1:0-13492 GCA_046595915.1 Pirellulaceae bacterium | reverse complement strand
GGCAAGGTTCCTTTTCCGGGCGGCACGACGAAGGAAAAGGCTCGCCGGCATTGCGGCGAGACACCGTGGCATCCGCGGCGATTCAATCCTGAGATTAGCGAAGAGTTTGTCGAAGTCATTGCCGACATGATGGAGAAGGATCCAAAGGAGCGGATTCAAACGGCGCAGGAAGTCGTGAATCGGCTCAAGTACTTCGCCGCGGAACGAGTGAGCATCCCCTCCGAACCGATGGGCAAATCACCTTGGCTTTCGCCGCCATTGCCCACTGATGGCGACGATGTGCTCGAGGAAATCAAGTTGCCTGAAGGGGGGGAGATTGAGAACTCGCGAGCAGAGAGCACGAGCCAAATCTCGGTCGGTGGTTTGACTCAAGGGATGAGTGCTCAAGATACCAATGCGGACATCGCCCCGCGTCGAGGAACGTCAACGCTGCTGGCCTCTCCCGCACAAGAGGCGCGGATTCGCACCAGTGCTGGAAATGTCATGTTGGCGCTGGCCGTGGCGATTCCTTTAGCGATGCTCTTTGGCGCCATGCTTGGCGCGGCATTTACGATTTGGCTGGTGCGTTCGTAGGCATCAAAAAAGGCGGCTAGCAGTAACGATCGGCTAGGGAGTGCCTGCTGGTGCGGCAGCGGGCGAGGCAGTTTTGGCTTTGGCAAGATCCGCATTGAGTTGACCGGTGAGGTCTGAATCGGGAAACGAATTGAGCAGCTTTCGCCCTTCGCCAAAGAGAACGTCGATTCGACTTTGAATGCGAGGATTGGTGGTATTGAAAGAGGATTCTCGTTGATCGAGCGCCTGCATGAGTTGGGCGCGATTGGGCAAGAGTCTCGCTTCAGCGATCATCAACTCGGCTTTGTCGAGTTGTCCCGAGTCAATGCGGCGTTTGAATCGGGCCGCCAATTCGAGGCGACGTGCATAGGCATCCATAATTGCCGATTGCATACCGATGATGAAGCCTTCGGCTTGCAATCGAAGTTCGTCATCGCCAATGGGCACCAGAATGCGTTCCGTTTCGCCAGGGACGACGGGGAGCCGCGCGAGTAGCTGATTGCCGCATTTGACATAGAGGAGTTTTAATGGAGCTGCGGGATCGGCTGGGATCTCGATCCGACCAAGGAAATCGGTGCGGCCAATCAGCTTTGGCGTTTCTTCGGTCTTCAGGGGTCGCTCATAGACTTCATAGTCGACGAGAGGTTCGGCGTCTTCCGTTCGCTTTACGACATTGAGTGTTGTGAATGGATGTCGCGGCTTGATCATCAATGCATATCGTTCGCTGCGAACACCCATACGACGGCGAAAGGGATTGCGCAATCCTGTGTAGATGTCGCAAAGTAGGCGCTCCGCTTTTATCTCTTTGACCTGAAGCCGAGTGAATTCCGCTGGCACAACGCCATCTTTCGCCAGCGGTTCACCGCTGCGATCGTTATATCGCGTGGCCGCAACTAGCGCGGTTCCGACGGGAATGCGAACGGGGGAGTCTTTGGATAAGGCTAAACGAATGGCCCGCGGTCTGCCCCAAACGAGCTTTTCGTTGGGGTTTTCAAGAAGCATCACGGGGCGAAATGCTTGGCGGATCAATCGAAAAATGGAATCGGCTAGGAGCGCCTCCTGTTCGATGGTTGTCGATTCTTGTTCGCTCCAATTGCGTAGATGGAGGTCAAATTCCGCGATCGAGGCGCGCATGGGCGAATCGCCGAAAAGTTCGACGATATAGAGCTTATCCGCCAGTAATATATCTTTGGATGCTTGCCGCAATCGGCCGGTTGTCCAGCTCGACAATGTCTCGCCGGGCGCCCAATTCGCCTCTTTGGGAATCCACTTGACTTCGGCGGTCCATTCGCTGAGACCTGAAAGTTCAAAGAGCTCGGTAAGCTGGTTTGTTAATTCTTGGTGTTGTGTTGTCGAAGTCGATACCCGGCCTTGGCCCGCGATCCAGACTTCAATTTTGTAGGGAGTGTATTCCCACGCAAAGCCTTCCTGGGCGAATGTTTTGGTCACGCATTGTGCATGAAGCGTGAGCACTCCCAGGAATAAGAGCGAAAGTCTTATGTATTTATTGATGATGGTGTAGTGAATCATTTGGAGGCTCCTCGGCTGAGTTCTCCGGCGAGTTGCCAATCGAGGATATCACCATAGAGCCAAATCGGACGCTGCGCAACGTTTTTGAGATTCACTCGGAGGGCGGCGAAATCATAGGTTTGCCATAGGGGAATCAAAGGGACTTCGTCATAGATCGTGCGATGCAATTGTTGAAGCCGGGTGGCGACTTCTTGCCACGATCTAGCTTCATCGAGTCGCCGCAAATCGGCGTTGATATAAGCACTACTTGTTGGGGCGACGCCATCTTTGGCGAAGAGTCGTCTCGTATCGGAGAGGGGCTCCCAAAGCGCGGCTTCGACATAGAGCAAGTCGTATTCATGTGCGGGGTCTTCGACTTCGCCAGGCGGAAGCGGCCGCAGTTTGCACTCAATGCCAACGAGATCTAGTTGCGCAGCGATGGCGCCGCAGACAGCGCGGGCCTGCGGTGTTTGTGGATAGGCAAGTAGAAGTGGGATTTTAGGCCGCGGAGGCGGTGGGTCTGGTTTTGCAAGATCGGTCGGCTTGGCGGGATCACTGGGTTGAACTGGGGGAGGGGGCTCGGGCTTTTTCTCTTCGACTTTTGCGACTGGTTCTTTGGCCTTGGCGGTTACGTCAATATCCTTTTGGGCCAGAGCGAAGAGGATCATTGCCAGACGTGGGTCATAAACGCGCGGCGCGATTGACTCGTCGTAGGCGTAAGCGATGGGATCGGTTGCGCCCATGCCTGCGGGAAAAGGACCGCTAATCAACCGGCAACCGGGCGCCCTTTGGCCATCGAGCACCAATCCATCGAGCATAGCTTGGCTGTTGATCGAGTAAGCCAGGCCGCGGCGAAAAGTGCGAAGCTTCATGTGTGGCGCGCGAATATTGACGGCGATAAAGTGTGTCGTCGGCAATAAATATTGGCGGACGGAAAACTGCGGATTGTCGGCCACTCGAGGCAGGTCGCCGAGATGAATCCGGTCGACAACCTCGACTTCGCCTTTGATCAGAGAATTGACCATGTCGCGCGGGTTATCAAATCGTTTTTCGACCAACTCGACAATTCGGTTTCCAGCACCACGTCCCGGTTCGGTTGGAAGGAAGGAGCGTTCGAATTCCGAATTTGAAGCAGGGTTTGGATTTGGTGCGAACCAGGGTGTCACTTGCGCGCCTGGGCTCTCCCGAAGTGAGAGCGGTAAAAAGGCTGCGGGGACAGGGTGCGGCTTGCGAAAGTGAACGCGTACTTGATTGACATCTTCAACTCGCACACGATCGATCAATCGCGCCCAAGCAGGTGAAAAATGTTTGCTCTTCGGATCGGCCAAATTGATCAACATTTGCGATACGTCGTAGCCGGTGAGTCCGCGCGAGGCAGCGCGATTGGGCGCGACATCGATCACGAATTCGGAGCCATCATCACTCATTCCCGCCTTGCCGACAGTGCAAGCATAATCGCCGCCTTCGGCGCCAAGTCGGGAGTATTCGAAAAGCCGCTGATCGGAGAGCCGACCCCAGCGGCGTGCATCCCAGTTGGTGAGGCTCATCATGTCAGCATGTGCAGGAAAACTTCGTACGGCGACGACGACGGTAGGAAATTCATCATCGATGCGTTTGGCAACCACACCGATTTCGGGGTTATCTGGCCATGCCCGAAGCGCCTGACGCAGTAACTCCTTCCCCTTGCGAAACCGCTTTTGGTCAATCTGCGCAAGGGCGTCGGTTACAAGTGAGTTGCTGGCATCGGCCAGTTCTTTTTGCCGTTTGACGACTGAGGGAAGGCCGGTGGAACCGTACTCTCTCGCGAATCGGTCAATCCAACTTCGTGTCAATTCATACTGTTGCTCGACGAAGGTTTCGCCAATTAGTTTGTCGGCCAAGAAATCAACGAGTTCGCGGGCCGTACGATCAGAAGTCGTTGGTCGATAACTTGGGTCGACAAAACTTAACTCTTCGATGAGCGCCAGAGCTTCGGTAAATCTCCCCGCGCTCAGGAAAGTGATTGTGTTGCGATAAAGAAACTCTTGATAAAGCTCATCAATCCCCGGGTACTTTGGATACCTCGCCTTGAGGAAAATTAGATTCTCATAGGCATTCGGGTAATTACCTGATTGGACATATCCCTTGGTTTGTTCGACGATCACCCTGGCAAATGGAATATATTCCTTGATGTCTTTCCAGCTAACCTCATAAAGATCGTCATTGTCGTCGAAGAAGCGAAATTGAAAGGTCTCAGTCGGATTGGGATTGGGCGGTGGAAAGCCCTGCGGAAAAGAAACTTCCTCGATCTGAAAACGTTTTGAGTTATATTCGTCGGAGAGAATGATTTCATCGAAGGGTTCTTTGTCGATGAGTCGTTCGGGTATCTGGGCGGAAAGCGCAGAGCCCCACCCGAGCGTGACGAACAAGCAAAGCAGCAGCCGCGACAACGGCAATGCGCGGCGCCTCCGCCCTTGGAATGGGTGGCATGCGTCATAAGGTAGAAACTGAAGAAACATGTAAGCGCCGATTATTCCACCGCAGGCTGAAGTTTGTTTTTGTCGATCAAGTGAACGACAGAATGCCGCCCAAGTAGGACAAAGCGGTCGCCCCAAGCAAGAGTCGACGCTACCAGCGGCTGGTTAAGTTGAAAGCGAGCTATCTCTTTGCCTGAGTCGCCAGCAACTCGCCAAACCGTGCCGCTAAGCGAAGTGAAGAGCCAATCCTTCTCGATCATGGTTGGAGGGCCCGCTAATTCGCCATACGCTAGAGGAGTCTTCCAGCGAATTTTGGGCCCCGCTTCGACGCACACAATGCCATCCACGGGATTGCAAACGAAGGCGACTTCGCCGATTTTTTCGAGGGATCTCGTAACTCGACCACCGAGTTGAATGGGCTCTCCCGCCGACAAATCAGCAAGCGTTAAAGGCAGTAAGTTATCACCCGCCGCGCCGGGTGAAATGGCTAAGGCCTTATCTCCCAAAATGATCACTCGGCCGGATAGGTCAGTCGGAAGAGAGTTAGAAGCCAACAACTTAAAGTGCGGCTGGGGATTCGCCTCGACACCAATGCGATAGAGCTTACCTTTCGTCGTGGCGGCGATGAATTCATCTTTGCCGGCAAAGGGGCGAAGCCACTCAATTTTGGCGCCGGGCTCGAGCTCTGGTTGGAATGGCAAAATCGTCCGTTGCCCGCCGGGCGCGGGAACGAAGGTGATCTGTCCAGCATCGGTTGGCGCCAAGTAGCCATCGAGAAATGCCTCCGGCGCTGTGGCGGAACGATTGGCTGGTGCGCCCGCTTCCGCCAAAATGATGCTCTGCGCGGCGCCATCGAATTGAAGCACGTCCCGCACGTGAAGTGGATCAAAGATCGCCGTTTTCTGGTCAGTGGAGGGAACAACACTGGTGAAGGAGAGTGCGCGCCGATTCGTATCTGGATTCGACGTGGCCCCGGTGGCAATGGGATTTGCAAAAGACGTTTCATTCAATTTGAAGTAATTCGCTTGGGCGTCGACGACGTGCAGCGTTGAACCATCGCTCGAGGGCGACGCGAAACTGACTGGCGTGGAAATCGCGTTTTGCCAAATGGTGGCGCCATCAGAAAGCCGCTTGGCGCTGGCGGTGATCGCTTGCGAGCCTGCCCTACGACGAACCGAGACCGCGATGTCTCCAAAGCGGGCGAGCGGCGCGAGATAGACATCGCCCTCATCGATCGCCCAACGCCGGGCTAGCAATCCGCGCGAAGATTGAATCTCCAGCATTTGAAGGCGGCGGTCAGCGAGCCAAACCGTGGCGTCTTGCACTAATGCGAATGGATAGACGAGTTCTGGCGAGGTGGAATCGAGCTTGGCGATTTGCGAGACGGGACTTTCCTTTTTGGTGCCGTCGACCTCGAGGATCAGCAATTCACCCGCGTTGGTCATCGCAACAATGCGGCGCTGATTGACGATGAATGGGCTCTGTATGCGGCCTCGAACGCGAATGGACTCCTGTGCTTTTTGGATTTCGCCTTTTTCATTCAAGAGGAAGAAATGCAAAATCGCAAAATCGACCCCAGCGTTTTCCGCAACGACGGCGATATTCGAAACAAACACCGGCGCGACGGCGATGGTTCCTTCTCGATGCGCCAGGTAATAGACGTCACGACAAGCGAGATCGGCTGCGCTGAGGGAGTAGAGATTTGAATGTCGTCCCGCTTGGAGTAGCGATTTTTTGTCGCTCGACATGCCCGGTCCAGCGGCAGCGGTTTGTGGTAGTCGAGTCTGGCGACTGGTCAAGCCGGTATCAACATCAAATTCAACCAGGACACCTGACTTTTTGGTGGTGAGACCACGTTTGCCATCAACGATCGGCAGTGACAAATCCTTGCCCAGGTTCATGCGCCAAATGAGGGCGCCATCTTCTCCCTTCACTCGCGTAAGTTCGCCTCGACCTTGGTCAACAAGAAGAACATCGTTGTTCTTTCCGGGCGCGGCAGGAGTCACCGGCAGAGTCGTTTCGGGACCGACAAATCTTCGCCAAATCACCTTGCCACTGCCTGCATCAAGTCCGTAGAGAACGCCATCGACAATCAAAACGCAGAGCTGCGATTGAAGTCCAGGCGCCGTTTCTCCTTGCGGTGAGTTGAGCGCGAGCGAAACCGCATCGCTGGGAGGCCAGGGATCGACACTAGCCAGTTCTTCTAGCTTCGAAACCTGCACTAACTCACGCTGCTTTTTGCTAATCGCGAGCACCGCGTCCGAGAGCTGCTTGTTTCCTTCCAGATCGGGAAAATCTTTAATCAGTTTCTTGCGAGTTTCGTAGGCGGCGACGGTCTCGGATTTTTGGATCAAATTGCGGATCGAATCGAGGCCCTTCGTTAACTCTTCGTCACGTCGGATTCGACGACTGACCTCGGCGATGCCCGAACGAATTTCATTGATGCGGTCCTCTTGGCCCTTACGATCTTTGGAAGTGATGTAGACCGTGTCTTCAACTAGCTTGAGGCTATCCTTGATTAAGCTCAAGAGCTTCTGAGCGTCCTCCGTTTTCGCGGCGGTTTTGCCGCGAGCCGTCAACTCGATCCCGATCGTTGGAAGCAAACTTGCAAGCTCGGGCTGCCCGTGTTCCTTGAATGCCTTCTCGGGGGCCATGAGCGGGAGTTCTTCTCTGGCTACCGCGAGCGATTTTTCCGGATTTTTCGCTTGCCGAATTTTGGCAAGTGAGCGTTTTACCTTGGCTGTGCTGATGTTGGGATCACCGGCGTATCCGCTGATATATTGATCATAAGCGGCTATGGCCTGTGTGTACGATTGCGCGGTGTAAAGCTCTTCTGCTTTGTTAAAAACGATCGAGGCCGAACCGCGCATTCCCAGCACAACGAATAGCACTAATAAGATTAACAACACGCCTAAGCCGCCGAGGCCGAAGAGCATCAGCGGCGAATCCCAACGACGCAAGGACTTTCGCTTAATAAATCCTTTGCCTGACTTGGGTCGTTCAGTGGCTACCGCCAAAGGATCAAGGGGAATCGCGAAGGGGTCGAGCGGATTATCGACCGCAGGAGCAGCGGCTTTACTTGGTTTGCGAGATTTCTTTCCCACTGGAGGAGATGACAGCTGAAAATCGGACGCGCCTTGGAGCATTCTTGCTGAATCGTCGGCCTGCATCGTCTCCGAAATCACCGGGGGCTCCGGCTTTTTTGGCTTCAATTCCGCTTGTTGCTGTTTGCGGTAGTCGGCGATAAACCGCTCACGCTGTTGGGCGGTTAGATAGCCTTTCGAGACGAGCAAACTCGCCACATCGTCGGTGCGAATAGGCGTCTTCGAGGCTTCGATTTGACGGCGCAATTCCGCAGAGATCATGGCGTCCAGCACGCCGCGGTCCTCGAGCAGTCGCAAAAAGGAGATCGCGCTCATCGAAAAACTATCCTCGGTTGCCGCAGCAAATACGGATGGATGGATTAAATCGCGACGTCATTGGTCCTCGTCGGATTCGGTAATTTCGGACTTGATTTCTTCCATGCCCACAGCGATGCCCGCGTCAATCGCCGCAACGAATCTTTCATGTGACGAATCGCCGTGGGCAATAATTCGCAGCCGAGTGGGAATGACGCCTTCAACTCCCTTTTCGCGGGCTTCCGTCAGGGCCACGATCATACCTTGCTTGGAGGGCTCCTCACGAAATTCATTACCGATCTGCACATGGTAGTAATTGTTGCTGTCGATGCGGATCACGACATATTCAGTTTCGTTTTCTACCTCTTGCTCGACAACCTGGGTTGATGGATCGGTATCCCTCGGCGGCGCCACTTGTTCGGCCTTTTGCATTCCAAATGAGGCCGAGACCATGAAGAAGATTAGCAACAGAAATGTGCAATCGACCATCGGCGTCATATCCATTTCCGCATCGACGGGATTGCGCTGCTTGATATGGATGCGCCCATCGTCGTCTTGGCCTTCCAGGTCGTGCGACGTGATTTGTCCGCTGAGAGCCGGCGCTGGGTTTTCTTCGGCGAATGCCTCGCCTCCCTTGAACCGCGATTTTTTCTTTCGCTCGGCTCGCTGAACTTCGCGCTGAAGTTTCGCTCGCCCCAGTTCCTTTGTTAAATGATCGTCGTATTCAGCGCGCTTGTTTCGATCGAGTAAGGTTAGCTTTGCGGTCGTGAGTTCATTGAGAATTTGTTGTGAAAGCGCGGCCCTTTTTCCTGTTGACCGGCGCTTCACTAGCACCATTCGCTCCTCCCAATTGCGCTCGATCTCCTCCGAGGTTGCTTCAAACGCGGTCACGCCGAGCAAGCGGTAATAGTTGGCGGGCTGCTCTCCCTTAGAGATGCCGAGCCATTTTTCGTAGGGATCAAATGCTTCAAACATAATTCAGCATGGAAGGAAGATGGTTCGCCTTCTACTTCTCCTCATCGACTTTGTAATAGAGCTTCACGTTCTCCGTGCGACAGGCCGCGCGAGCGATCCGTTGCACTTCACGGCTCTTGAGCGCCTTATCCGCTTGAATTAGCACCGCTTGTTTTTCAGGATGCTTTCCGAATTCCTCCTCGACGTACTCCGAAATCGATTCATCTTGTTCAATCGCCGTGGTAGCCAGAATGCGGTTTTTCTCCTGGGTCTGATCGCCCTTAAAAACGATGGGCAACTCTCCTTCCAAGTTTACCACGCTGAGCACCACCGCATCCTTGGCAGAGAGCATGGCGCCATATTTAGCGGTAGGGAGAGGAACTTTTGACTCCTCGGAAACCTTCGCCGTTAGCACAAAGAAAATGAGGAGCAAAAAGGTAATGTCGATCATGGGCGTGATATCCATTTCGTTTTCCTCCACCACCTTGCGGCGGAGTGAAATGGCGTTCGGGTCGGCGGCGAGCATGGCGCTGATTCCCTGCGAGTGCGGAGGCTAAACCATGTTAGACGGTATCGATCCCGCGCTCCTTGAAGACATCGAAGAATCGAGAGAGTCCCGCGCTCACCAAGTCTTCCAATTTGCGAATGCGAATGTTGATCGCGGCCACACAGACGAGCAAGGGAATCGCGATTGTCAGTCCCATTGCGGTCGTGATGAGCGCGATACTAATGTTCGTCGCCAGCGCCGCTTGATCCGCCGTGTTGTCGACAGATTCCTCGCCGCCACCGCCGCCCGTCATCATGCCGAACGCGGCCATCATGCCGACCACCGTTCCCAAGAGTCCCACCATGGGGGCGCTCTTGATCATGGTGTTAATCCAGCTCATTCGATACTCCAGGTCCGCGAGAACGTCGCGCTGGAATCGATCGATAATCAACTGGCGAACTTTTCCAAATCCCAGTTTTCGATTGACGATCGCCAAGAGTGTTAATTGCGGGACCGCCCGATCATCTTCTTCGCAAAGTTCCATGGCAGCGGAGACATCGGGCTTGGAGAGCTCTCCCTCCACTAAATCCAAGAAGTCGTTCTGCGTCCTTTCGTCCTTGAAGCGCAATCGTCCAAGGCGCATCCAAACCACAACCGTCAAATAAGCGCCATACAATCCTTGAAGCACAAGCACGCCATACATGGCGTTGCCGAGGTAATAAACAATGGTGTTCATGGAATTCGGACGGGCTCCAGTTCGATCGAGACAGTCAATCTAAAAGGTTAGGCGTTGCTGGCGGGACCGGCAGAATAGCTTGCCAACGAAAAAGAATCGATAAGGCGGCGAAAATCGGTGAGGAATCGTCTTCGGGTGAATTATTGAAATTGCATATCTGAGACGAACATTTCATAACCTGAACCAGCAGCACGAATCGAGAAAACAGTTCTTTTCACCGACTTGAGAGGCTTTCCGGCGAGTTTCTGGTTTTCAAGTGTTGCCATTTGATTTTCTGTTGCCGCCGGATAGAGCTGAATGCATTCTTTGCCCTGCATTGGAACGCCTGCCATTTGCAGAAGCTGAAGGTCAAATTGCTTTAGAGCACCCTTTGTCCAAGTCATGAAGAGTCGTTTCTCGTCCGCGCTGGGTCCGGTCCGGCGTTGAATTGGCCTTTTGGCGAGTGCAAAGGCGTATTCAACATCCTTGCTGCCTCCGCCAATCGCCGCGAGCTCAATTCCGAAAAAATCAAGCTGTTTGGCATATACATCGACAGAGTTAGAGCTAAATCGCACCTGCCATCGTTCCCAGCGCGGCGTAACTGAACCGCCCGATCCGCCGGTTCCTGCGGCGCGTTTGCTCCCGAGGCTATCTCCCTGCCCCACGACCGTCGACGTGCTTTCAAACGCATCAACGGGAACTGCGATCGATACGACACTTGAAATGCTTTCGAGTGTTGCCGAAAGTTGCGGCTCCATCACTTCGGGCATTTCTTCGACGCCCGGGTCTTCCAATTCGTCGCCAGCGCCCTTGATGGGGTCGCCTGTTCCTTCTGTCTCCATTAAGACCGGAGGAATTTGGCCAAAATCAAACCGAATGTTCTGAGATAAATAAGCCAGGATGAGGACCGCCACGATCGTGCCGACAATTGCCAACAAGGCGATCAGCATGCCGGAAGCTTGGTCATAAAGCGATATCTTCAGCGGGGGAGGCACATAGGGACGGTTCGATGGAGTTGAGGTTTCATGAGACATGGCGGATTACTTTAAGAAGATGGCGTTAGGGCGCAAGTTTTTATACCAAGTCTTCCAGGTTGCGATCATTTTTTCACGCTCTTGCTTGGATGCATTATCAGGGATCTCTACGCTCGTCAGTCGTCGAGTAATTCGCCGCAACCCCGCTTCGGCGCCGCGAACCACCTCTAGATCAGGATCGGAAAGCGCAAAGATCAATAACGGTGCGTTATCCAGTCTATCGTCGCGTGCAACGACCTTGATGGCGTTTCGCCTGGCGGCAAAATCTCCTTCGATCAACGTCGTGCGAAGTTTTGCGAGTTGGGCGGCGCGGTTCTCAGGCGTTGAATCGAGTAAGGAGCCGGTTGTCTGCTCAAGGATGTCGTCCAAGAACATGGCATCGGGGCTCTCGAGAACCTTTAGGATGTCTTCCTTCGAGTTGACTTGCTCGCTGCTGACGACCTTGCCTCGCTTAATCGAAACCTTGCTAGTGTCTCCTGGAAGCCCGCGGCCGCCAATTAGTGTGCCTTCGCTGGGCTTTCCCTTTTCGATTGTCTTTTGCATACCTCTCATGAGCGTTAGACACATAAACGCCGTGTCGGCGACCCGTCCTCCGCCTTTTACCCAAGAGCCATCCGCGTTCTGCGAGTTCCGTGCCAATTCAACTAATTTATTGTACCAGTCCGGCTCTTTAGGCGGATTTCGCTTGGTGACATGATCTTTAAGGCTCATCATGCGTTCGTAAGAGTAGTAAGTATAAAAGAGATATTGCATATCTGAAAATGGAAACTGCGTCGCGAGCACCTTCTCGCCATCAATAATGCCTGCTTCTACCTCCTTTTGCAGTGAACGAAGTGATTCATCAAATCCTCCGGCAGCTTGGGCGACAGGTGGGTTCACCAATCGAAATGCCTTAGGCAGACCGTCATCACTTTCGAGTGCTTTCGACTTCGCGAGGTTCATCTTCAATAAGTCGGCGCAGATATACATGCTGCCTACGCCAGCGATTGTCATTGATGACTTTGGCAAAGATCCACCTTGCGACCTGCCCGAGGCAGCAGGCATTGCCGGCAAGTAAAAAAACTGCCCCGAAACATGTTGCGAGTGAACCAACCAATTGCAGGCTTTGACAACGGCCGCCGAGGGAACGGTAACACCCGCCCGATTCGCAGACCACATTGCGAGAATGGCGTATTGCGTTACCGACGTATCTCCAGCCCCATCCTTACCGTTGGCGTTGTACATCCATGCACCGCAATTTAATTGCTGCGACAGCAAGAAATTGAGAACTTTCTGGATATCATCTCGATATCGATCCTTGAATTCGGATAGAAATATGATCGAGATAGCGCATTCATATGACTGCTCGGGGCCAAAGCCAAAGGCATTGGCTGCGATCGCTGCTCGAGTCCGGGCGATCGTCTTTTCCACTACCGGATCTGTTTCCAAACCGGAAATCTTGTAGCACACGATCGCGGCGAGCATTTGCGAGCCCCACGAGGTGTCATGCCCATCTAGCCCAAAGTTCACTCCACCTGCCTGACCTTGACCCTGGGGAACACCTTTGAGGATGGCGGTGCGAAGAAATTCGGCTCCCGAGGCAACCAGCTTTTGCACCTCAGGACTTTCGGGAGTATGCCCCCAGCTCGGCGCCTCAAAGCAAAGGCAAGCTGTGGCGCAAAACACGACCATGACCAATTTTGCAAAATACGGTCGAACGTGCCAATTCAGGACCCGAATACTCGGTTCGCAAATCGAACCGCGAAATTGCAACATATCCCGCAGCCTCATAAAATAGCACAGAAAATCTTGGCGCAAGTCCATGCACGGAAAGGATTAACAGTGCAGGCCGGATGTTACCGGCCATCCCTGTGCTTGTCAAGAAAATGGGGTGGTTGCACAGTTTGCTTGGACTTAGTTCAAGTATAACCCTCACTTCCCAGTTTGAGCGATCGTGTTTATCCTCTCCCTTCCGATTCACGGTCAGGTAGCTCAGTTGGTAGAGCAATGGACTGAAAATCCATGTGTCGCCGGATCATTCCCGGCCCTGACCACTTGGTTGATAGGTTTGTAATACGGCAAAAAGATCGACTTTCGACGCAGTCCGAAGCGTTTCAGGTGGCGCAAGCGGCAAGAACTTGAGTTGAACGGGCTGCTTAGCCAAGAGTGGACTGTTCCGCAAGTGCTTATGCAGTAACATCTTAATAGAACGCTGCTAGCGTCGTTCGGTTTAAAAATCTCGTTAGTCTCGGCTTGCAAGAAAACTCTTCTTCGATACATTGCTCAGGTTCTGGCTGTAACTTAGGTGGCATTTGTTTGCCGATTCAACGTTGGCCTCGCGGTCGAGGCAAACCAGAGGAAGTAGCGACCGCATTGTTGTTAAGGGCGTCTGCGATATTCGATCGCGA
>JBKJSI010000685.1:0-4660 GCA_046595915.1 Pirellulaceae bacterium | reverse complement strand
ACCGACCGAGGCCGACGGCGATGGGAATCACCACCACCGGCCAAAGAACCTCTCTGCATCCAAAACGGCTTGACAATTCTTTCTTCATAGATGGCTGTGTTTCGAAAACAAAACGGCAGCAAGAGTCTCTATTCACGTCGGATTCCTCCCGATTTGTTTTCTAAACACGGCTCGACTCGTAAAATAACTTCCCGAATGGCGTATTCCCTCCTCACCGTTTTCCCTCATAACCCGAAGCGTAAGCGAGGAATCCATCGCTTACGCTTCGGGTTAGGAGGAGAAACGCTACAGCAAAGGCGAAAAAGAGGAATTTTTTCATGGGCGGTCCTAACCCCAAACCCCAAACCCCAAACCAACTTACCGCATTTCCTTCGTGCTCTTAGTGCCTTCGTGGTGAAAAATAACCAATAAATTGCGCCCGAAATGGCGCCACACATCTGAAATAATACTCCGTAAATCCATCCCACACGGAGTCCCCTCAAATGTCCCCGCAAAAGCCAGTAACCGAATCCTACGGCCCCATCCTCACCTCCCTCCACGACGTCGAAGAAATCACCGAATCCTGGCTCTGGCCCGGCCGCATCCCCCTCGGCGCCATCACCACGATCGTCGGCTTCGGCGGTGAAGGAAAAAGTTTTTACTCCTGCGCCGTCGCCTCCGCCGTCAGCCGAGGAGCCAAATTCTGCGACGGCGCCGATGCCCCACTCGGCTCCGTGGTCGTCATGGCCGGCGAAGATCTGCCCCACAAACTCAAAAAACGATACGAGGCCAACGGCGCCGACCTCAAAAAGGTCACCCTCCTCGAAGGCCAGCGCGTCTACACCAGAAGCGGCATCACCGAAACCAACATCACCCTCCGCGATATCGACCTCATCCGCATCGCCGTCGATCGTGCAGGCGACTGCAAACTCCTTATCATCGACCCCATCGGCGACTTCATCCCCGGAGTCAATTCCGACAAAGACAATGAAGTGAGGGCGCTCTTAAACCCAATCACCCACCTCGCCAAAGAGCGAAACCTCGCGGTGCTACTCATCTGCCACCGCAAAAAGTCCGCCGGCGACCGCGCCGACAACGCCGCCCTCGGCAGCGTCGCCTTTACCGCCAAGGCCCGCGCCGTCCACCACGTCCTCGTCGATCCCAACGACGACGCCCACACCTCCACCCGCCGTCGCCTCATCCTCCCCGGCAAAATGAACGATATGGTGCAAGCAACCGGCCTCGCCTACCGCATCCGAGAGCCAAACGGCCTAATCGAGTGGGATAAAGACCCCGTCACCATGACCGCCGACCAAGCCATGCAAGTCGCCTCGGCCAAAGCCAAATCCGACCGCACGAGCGACCCCCGCGCCCTCTCCGACGCGGAAAACTGGCTCCAAGCAGCGCTCGCCGAGGGCCCACGTTCAGCCCGTGAACTCATGGCGGAAGCAAAAGCCGAAGGCGTCGCAGCGCGTACTCTCCGTCGAGCCCGCGAACGCCTGGGAGTTCTTCACGCAAAAGTCGCCTTCCGCGGCGGCTTCGTATGGCGACTGCCAACGCAAAACGGAGTGGAGGCGTCCAATACGCCTACGCCTCCAGTTCAAGCTCCCCCTCCTCGCCGTCTGTCATGGGCCGAGACCGTATTGAACCGCCAACTTGGCCAACCAGTCCCTCCAACTGGGCCATTCCCCTAGAGAGTGGGCAAGTTGGGCCACTTGGGCGCATTCGCAAAAACAAGCCCTTTTTCACCACCCACAAAAGCTCGCGCGACCAAACCTAACGGGGCAAATGACCACTCGCCCCGGCCCCTCCACCCGCAAAATCCTCACTTGCCCCAGCCCAAATGTAGACGTACAATATTTGTACCTGCGATTCTTGCAGGTGCGATTTTGGTATCTTCAATTGCTTTGATTTACCCGGCCTCAGCCGGAATTGGGGTATGCATGGCGAAGACGACGCTCACCCGACAAATGTTCCTGGAAGACACGCAGGGCCGCACCTTTGCCGACGTCGCCGATGATGCCGATCAGCCTTTCGACGCGGTCCTCGCGTTCTTCAATGACGAAAACCGCCTCCGCCGCATGGAGGAATCGGAAATTCATCACGATCGCCCGCCTTTGGCCGGCGTCATCCGCGAACTCGAATTCCATCCCGCAATCAACCGCTTCCTCTCGGAAGTCCACACCAAAAAAAGCAATCGCCTCCGCCAAGCCATCGGCGCCATGGTCCGCATGATCATGGAATCGCGCGGCTGGCAGAAGACCGGCCGCAAAGGCTCCCTCGGCGTCCGCGCCGCCATAGATGAGCCCGGCCCCAAGCACAACACCGGCGGCCTCGCATTCTGGTTCATTCGCGCCGAACGCTACCAACATGTCGATGGCATGCCGTTCCAATCGGTCCGCGAACGCTGCCGCGAACATGACGAAGCCTCCAACAAAAAATCGGGCTCCGCCAAATCAGCCGCAAAGAAGCCCGCCGCCAAATCGTCCTCAAGCGATCGCGGACGCGCAAAGTAATCGAGAGCGTGCCACTGCTGGGCGGTCTGGCAACGACGGCCCAGCAGTGACCCGCGCGTCAAGGAGAGCTTCTCTTCAGTTTTGAAGTGAGGCAGGCGACCGACTTCGTCGACATGGAAAGGCCGAACGTGATGAGCATGCTGAGCTGGATCTCCGATCGCTTCACCAAGGGCGGCAAGGCGATGTCCCTCTACAAACGGGGCATGGCCAAGGCCAAGAATCACGACCACAGCGGCGCCATCCTCGACTACACTGCCGCCATGGATGTTTCGGATGCGTCAAGCGAGATCAGGGCAATGACGCTCTACAATCGGGCGCTCGCCTACACCGCCGCCGGCCAAAATCCCAAAGCCGCCGCCGACCTCGCCAAGGTACTCGACGCGCCCGAGTCGCTGATCAACATCAAAACGATGGCCCGCCAAAAACTCGCGCGGATGGAAACGAAAACCCGTATGGGCAGCAAGTAGCACCCCGCCTCGCCCGCTCGGAGAACCCAAGTGCCGCCATCCTAAAAACTTCGCCCCCGACCCCCGGTGAGCCCGCATGACCACGCTCGTGATTGTGCTCACCATCATCGGCGTCGCCGCCGCATTGCTCCTGCTCTTCGTCGGCGCCGCGATGTTCTACTTCGGCGGCATGTGGCTGCAGGCTTACACCTCCGGCGCCTACGTCAGCCTCTTCGAACTCATCGGCATGCGTCTCCGCCGCGTGAGTCCGCAGCTCATCGTCACCGCAAAAATCATGGCCCATCAAGCGGGCCTGCATAGCCACCAAGACGATACGATGAGCACCTCGCGGCTTGAGGCCCACGTCCTCGCCGGCGGTGATCTCATGCGCGTCGTGACGGCAATCATCGCCGCGGACCGCGCCGGAATTAACCTTGGCTTTGACCAAGCCGCCGCGATCGATCTCGCCGGGCGCGACGTCCTCGACGCAGTCCGCACGAGCGTCTCCCCCAAAGTCATTAACTGCCCGCAAGTGCAGAAGGATGGCAAAACAACCATCAGCGCCGTCGCGCAAGATGGAGTGGAACTTCACGTCCGCGCCCGCGTAACGGTCCGCACCAATCTCGCGCAGCTCATCGGCGGCGCCACCGAAGAAACGATCATCGCCCGCGTGAATCACGGCATCATCGCGGCCATTGGCGGCAGTATCACGCATCGCGAAGTGATGTCCACGCCCGACCGCATTTCCCAAAGCGTCCTCAAGCGCGGCCTCGACGCGAACACGGCCTTTGAAATCGTCTCGATCGATATCGCCGACGTGGAAGTAGGCCAAAACATCGGCGCCCGATTGCAATTCGACCAAGCCGACGCCGATGTCCGCGTCGCCCGCGCCCGCGCCGAAATGCGCCGCGCCGAAGCGATCGCGCTCAGCCAGCAGATGACCGCCAGAGTCGTCAAAAGCCGCGCGATGCTGCTCGAAGCCGAAGCCGAAATCCCGATGGCGATCGGGGAATCCTTGCGGGCGGGCCATCGCATGGAAACCGTCGAGCCACTCCGCATCAAGCCGCGCAAATCAGTCATTCCGCAACCGCTCAAGCGAGCAGTAACCGCAGTGCTCACCACGCCGGCGCCGCCAACGATCACGCGCGACGAGAATAAATAGGTACGAACCTTCCGCGCAACGTGCTCATCGTACTGCGGCGCTGTGAATTTCGCGATTTCTTCCGCGACAACAACGCTGAAATAAGTATTTAAGCCCGCGCCATCGCAATATTTCGCCCAGCTTTCCTTGGCACGCGATTTGCGAAATGCCCCATTTCGGCAAAGCAGGAATTGCTTTGCGTCAACCGAAATGGAGGTGCAACATGAGTACGATACCTCACGGAGATAGCGGTGACTGTGACGTCCAACAATGCGACGTCGAACAAGACGCCGTGCAGAGCAACTTTCGCACAGAAAACATAAGCCCTTTGTACGTCGTGGGTGTAGGCGCATCGGCTGGGGGGCTCGAAGCCCTAGAGGCGTTTTTCGACAACATGCCGATCGATTCCGGCATGGCTTTTGTCGTGGTACAGCACCTCTCGCCCGACTTCAAAAGCGTGATGGATGAGCTCCTCGCGCGGCACACCAAAATCGCCATACACCGCGTGACCGATGGCATGCGGGTCGAGCCGAACGCGATCTATCTCATCCCGCCCAAAAAGGAAATGGTCATTTCGG
>JBKJSI010000426.1:0-2526 GCA_046595915.1 Pirellulaceae bacterium | reverse complement strand
CGACGATCGCGACCGGTCCATCGGCCTGGCCGGAGACGAGGAGGTTGCCATTGACCACCTCCGCCGCGACGGTGAGAGCAATGCGGCTCTCGAGGGTTTCAAAAATGCGAAGTGCGGCGGTTGGCTGAAACTTGCGGGTCTGTGACATGCTAAAAACTCCCTGAGACGAGGTAGAAGTGACCGGGAGCGTTCAGGCATGTTCTGCGCCAAAGCGGCGAAATGAACGTAAGTCGTTTAATCACGTCGATCGAGGGCCGGACGTGGCAATTCAGCGAAGTGAGGCTCTTTGTAACTTCTGCAAACAGCTTCAGAAACACCTTTCAATCGCGATATTCCAGCGGGAATGTCGCTTCATGCCAGCAGATATTGCAGCAATTCATTCGGCAGACAGCACTGCCAAGAAGCTCTAATTTCATTGCCTACGCCATCTTCACGAAGTCGTCTTCACAAAGCCATTTCCACTATGCTGGAGCCAACGCCACTTTGTTGGCAGTGCCAAGTTCTTGTCGCTAGCGGGCTCCAGCTCATTTCTCTTGACGACTCCGCGAATCTCGTCACGATGTTACCTGCGGAATCGGGCCTGCACGCCGAATCGACCGAGGACCGAGTTCGCAATGTTGGCGATCGCATTGAATAGGCGGCCATGAACGATTTGTTCGCCGGGCGTTAGCGTTTGAGTTCCGCCGACGGTGGCCGTGGGAGCGACCGTGAACGTGTCGGTCGAGGTCGCGCTCGTGACAGCGAGGTTCTTGCCAGTCGTTCCATCGATCGTGGCCGAGTTGGTTCCCTCGCCGAGTCGAACGCCGACGTTGCCGGTCACATTCGACGTGGGCAAGAGCGAAACCGTGTCATCGCCGGAACCGGTGTTGACCAAGAGGCTGCCATTCACTTTGGCGCCTTGGGTGAATGAGTTTGTACCGCCGCCGAGTGAGATCGCGGCGGCGCGCCCGATCGTGGCGAGTTCGCTAATCGCGACAATGTCATCGCCTGATCCTGTTAGCAAGGCAAGTTCGCGGCCTACCGAGCCATCGATGTTGATGGAATTGTCGCCTCTCCCCAACGACGCTCTTAGGCCGCGAGCGACGGTCGCGCCTTGTGCCAGAGTCAGCGCATCATCGCCGGAGCCCATTTGCACATCGAGGCCGCGGCCCAGTTGAGCGGCGACATTGAGTGAGTTGTCACCATTGCCGAGCCAAACCGCGACTTCGTTCTTCAGCGTCAGGTCGGCGGCAAGGGAAACCGTGTCATTTCCTTGGCTGACACCCTGCCCGGCCCGGACTGTGGTAACGCCGTTCACGATGCCATTGGAAACCGTGAGCGAGTTGTCGCCGCTACCGAGGTTGGTGGTGAGACTGCGGATCGTCTGACCGCCGAGGTCGATTGAAACGGCGTCATCGACATCAGCGGTTGGCAGATTGATCCGGATATCCTTCGTCACACCCGTTAAGGATCCGACTGCAACGCCGTTATCGGTGACGGAGAAGGCGCCGCCTGCGGAGCCGACGATGGCTATCGCGCCATCGGCTTGCCCGGAAATGAGCAAGTTGCCATTCACCACTTCTGCGGCGACCGTTAAAGCTCTGCGAGTTTCAAGTGTCTCAAAAACGCGCAGTCGATCTGATTTCCGTGACATCACTCTTACTCCATCAAACGAGAATTGGGCGATATGGATCGCTCCGTTCACCTTACGCGATGGACCTTGGACGAGGGAAGCGTTTGCCAAGTTCCATTCTGAAGAGGGTGTGAAGCTGGGCAATTTCAGCACCACCTGATCTGACCGAATTGAGCTGTGATTTCGAGCAACGATTTCGAGCTAGGATTTCGCGGATTCAGACCACCCACAGCGTTCCAGTTGCGGAGCGAGCCAAGCCATTTCTTTGGCGATCCCTTCGGCTAAGTTCGCAGCACGCAACGATTCGGGCAAAACGCCCCAAGCATAGGTCTCGACCTCAAAGTGTCTTACTTGAGAATCACTCAGGGCATTGAGGCACTCCAGGATCTCGCCTTGGGAGGCCGAGAGTGCGCCGAAGCGGTCTACAAAGATCGGCACATGGAAATGGACTCGCCATTCGCCGCCATTAAGTGCGTGCTCACTTTCGGCGGCGAGTGCGAGATGTAAATCTTCATAGAAGCGCGGCGTCTCTTCGCTGGCGCGGCGGACCATCGTTTGATGCAAATACCTTGGTTCATGAAACGCGGCGAGTTGCGCGAGCGCCGCGCGGCGCTGCTGCGTATCGAGCGAATCGAGCTCCATCTTTACGGCGCTCGAGACTTGCACTTTGCCGATTTCGATTCCGGCGCTGGCATAGGCGGAAATTGCTTCCGCCTGTTCTTCGAACATCACTACGGAGTGGCACACGTCATGGCAGATTCGCAAATGCCGTCGGAGCTGTGCCTCCTCCGCGCCGCGTGGCTTCACGAGGTAGTTTTCATAGAACCGCACGATGTCGTCGGCCGTATCGAGCGCGCAGCCCGGCTCAGGTTCGATGCAGACGTAAATCAGCCGCCCGTGCTCTTGCTCGAAGT
>JBKJSI010000415.1:0-13355 GCA_046595915.1 Pirellulaceae bacterium | reverse complement strand
ATTTGCTTTGGCGGCAACTAACTTTGAGTCTCAATCACAAAAGCTTCCTGCAAATCGTCAGGGGAGAATTGATCCAACAAATGGTAATGTGGTGATTGTTGGTTGGGCGTACGATTTGCTTCCTTTTATGGAATTGCAAAATGTCTATGACCTTTTGAAAAAGAATCCGAATAATGCAGCGAAGGATTCGAGGATCCCACTTCTGACATGTCCTAGTGACAATACAATTCAACAACCAGCGGACATGAGCTACCAAGTCAATGGTGGCTGCCCGAACAACACGCCACAATATCTTGCTACTTTGGACTATCCTTCAAATGGAGTTAGCGACGATCTGACGGGTTCTCAGCTTCCTGCTGTTCGAGCGACGTCAGCAGGTTGTAAGGATGGCACGACACAGACGCTTTTCTATGTTGAGAACTACAATGCTCAGACTTGGAGTAGCGCGAATTTTGAGTATTTACAATGCGTGCTTTGGCCACCGCTCGCACAAGCTGAACTAGCTAGCGGTTTCGTCTATCCACCAACTGTGCCGACTGTTGGGATTTATGCGATCAACGAAGGTGGTTTTGACATCATGAATTCCATCAGTTATGCGAGGCCAAGCAGTCAACATTCCAGTGGATTTCAAGCTGCTTTTGTAGGTGGAAATACCCGCTACTTTAGGGATGAGATCGCTTTCGACGTGTATGCACAATTGCTTTCAAGCAATGGGAATCGGACAAACAATCCATTCATTCCCGAAGGCGGAACTTCGCCCTGGGCTGCGACTGATATCCAGGTACAGGGTTGGCAGTCGCGGATTTTGGCGCCTCAGTCCTACGAATAAGCTTTAGAGAATTTGAACTAATTCAAGAGGGGGGCTTGCTGTGGAAACGCCATCAAGCCCCTTTTTGCTTCTTGCTATTTCTTTCCGTGCCGACGTTGCTCGCGGAAAAACTCGGTCAAAATCGAGCCGCATTCAATGGCGATGATTCCGCCTCGTGATTCGACTTGGTGGTTTAGTCTGGGATCCGCCAAGAGACGAAATAGCGATTCGACTGCGCCGGCTTTGGGGTCGGTGGCGCCGTAATAGACTCGCGGAATTCGCGATTGCAAGATCGCCCCGGCGCACATGGGGCAGGGTTCTAAGGTGACGTAAAGCTCGCACTCTTCTAGCCGCCAATCATTGCGATCGGCGGCGGCTTGCGTAATCGCCAGCATCTCGGCGTGGGCCGTGGGGTCTCGCAATGATTCGCGCTGATTGTGGGCCGCCGCGATGACTCGACCTTGATGGACAATGATTGCCCCGACGGGAACCTCCTTGGCTCGCATCGCTTGCCGTGCTTCTTCGAGCGCGAGTCGCATGTAGCGGATCGCGGGATCATGCGCGGCGTCACTCCGTTCATCCTCGAAGCTCACTTACTATCCTTTGCTTTGATCGCGCGCCACTCGATTTTGCGAATCTCACTTTGGCTTTCGAAAGAAGAGATACCCAGCGGTTTGGAGCGATCGACTTCGATGCGAGTCGAAAGGCGATGGTCTTCCAGCTCTACATCAATTTCTTGCTTCCCATCGATCCAGGCTTCAATCTTCTCAGGCGTCACTTTGAGGCGGATGTCGTACCATTTCCCGTTTTCGTATTTGAGATACTTCGACGAACTGTTTTCCGAGGCGTCGTTGCCATCGATATTAGAGATGCCGGTTACCGAACCGCCCCAGCCGCCGCAAATCAGGCTGGCGTGTGACTCGGCAACGGGAAAGGTCAGGCCACAGAAAAAATCGGAGCCCTTTGCGCGACGTGCTTCGAGGTGAATCTCGAAGTTCGTCTTGGGAAAGTCCTTGGTACAAGTGATGCCGGTAATGCGTCCGCCGCCGGTGAAGAGTACGAGGGAGCCATCAACGACCTCGACTTCACCTTCGCCTCCAAATCCGCTCTTTTTCCAGTTCGTCAGATCCTTGCCATTAAAGAGCGGTGTCCATTCGGCTTTCTCTTCGGCTGGTTTGGCCGCCTCCAGATCTTTTTTCTTTTCCTGCCCATAGCTGCTCATCAGTGGAACCAAACCAAGAGCTGCGAAGGCCACGGTAAGCCAAATCCGCCGTGAGTAACTCATATCGATTCTCCCGATGGTTTTATTGGATCATTGCAGAGGGATTTTAGTTGAGCTAGAAGCGCAACGCACGTCGTTTGAGCCGCTTTCGCGATTGCTTCGCTAATATTTCAAGTGGTTTTCATATCGCAGCCAATTCGACAGCCTTGCACCGTGCCCCTTCGCAGGAATTCTTTGTCGAGCGCGAGTCTAACGGCCGGTTTTCGCTCAACGCACCAGCTTGGGCCAAGGAAAAAATCATCGGGCGCGTCGCCAGAAATCCGCTCTACAATCGTGGTTGGCGGCAAACGCTCTAATACGTCGACGAGGACTTCGATGTACTCGTCAAACTCCATGAGTTTGATCTCACCACGCTCGTACTGATCCCCTAATGGAGTTTCTCGAACGGCGTAGAGATTGTGGATCTTGACTGCGTCAATCCGCACTCGGGCAAGCTCATTCGCGGTGGCGAGCATGTCTTCGCGAGATTCGCCGGGGATTCCCAAAATGACATGGGCGCACAACTCGAAACCACGGCCGCGGCTACGCTCCATTGCGTCGACAAAGGAGGCGTGATTCTGGCCGCGGTTCATCCATGTGAGTGAGCGGTCATGCATCGATTGCATGCCATATTCGAGTGAAACATAGGTCTCGCGGGCGAGTTCCTCGATCAGGGCCAAAACATCTTCCGGCACGCAATCGGGCCGTGTGCCAATCACCAGTCCCACAATTTGGGGGTGGGCTAAGGCCTGAGAATAGACTCGTCGAAGTTTTTCCACCGGGGCGTAGGTATTCGTCGCAGGCTGAAAATAAGCCAAAAAACGCTCGCAATCGTAGCGTTTTCGCAGCCAGTGAATTCCCTGGTCAATTTGCTCGCTGATGGGAATACGCGGAGCCCGGCGACTGGGGCTAAAGCTGCGGTTGTCGCAAAAATTGCAACCGCCGAGCGCGACCGTCCCGTCGACATTGGGGCAGGTAAACCCCGCATCAATGCTGACTTTTTGCACCCGGCCGCCGAACCGATTTCGCAAATAATAGTTGTAGCCGTAATAATTGAACCCGGCTTCGCGCCAGGCGTTAAAGTCGGCGGCTAAATTCGTTGACGCCAATTGCCAGTCCACGTAAGATCAATTGAAGGAAATTTAACGCCGCGTTAACTGTCGCAGGCGGTTCATCTTACGTCAAACGGTCGCGGGGGAAAAGCGATGCCCATCTACGGAGAACTCTCGCCCATTAGCGGCGGTGACCCGATTCCGTTACTCAAACCGCGATTGATGGTGGGGCGTCGCGAAAGTTGCGATGTGGTATTGAGATTTCCGAATATCTCTTCACATCACTGTTTGCTGACGCTCGACAGCGGCTACTGGTATATCCAAGACCAAAACAGCACCAATGGCATTAAGGTGAATGGGGCGAGATGCCAACGAAAGCGGATTGACCCTGGCGATAAGGTAACGATCGCGAAGCACACCTACACGATCGAATACAGCCCCATGGAACTCGGCGCCGTTGGGCCGCCGCCGCCAGATCGCAGCGAGTATGAAATGCTACGCGGCACGTCGATTATGGAGCGGGCGGGCCTGGTAAAAAAGCGAGATTTCGACGCGGATCTACCGCCCGAAAAGGCTAAGAAAAAGGAATTTCGTTACGATATTTTGGATGATTCCGCAGGCCAATTGAAACGAGTCCGCCAAGAATCAGACGACGATGAAGAAATCGGCTAATGCCATGTTGATGCCAGGAGCCACGGTAGCGACCTTCGTGGAACCTTCTATGTTCATTCGTTCGATGACGGAAAAGCCTGTCATCGAATTTGACTTCAATGGTGCTGCATCATTTTGCGATCGCAGCCCTCCGTCGGCGGCGCACAGGGCCTGCGTCAAACCTAAGACAATACTTGTGCGACAGGCGTTCCTTCAGCCAACTTGATTGGTCGGCCCACTTCGGAAATGTTCTCGGCGGAGGGGTCGACATTGGCGGCTTTGCAGAGGGTGGCAAGCAAGTCGGGAACGTCGATTTTGCCATCCTCGACTGTTTCGCCGCCTGCATCCGTCTTTCCGAATGCCTGTCCGCCTTTAATCCCACCGCCTGCGAGGACAGTGGTCCAAGCCGCGGGGAAATGATCGCGTCCGCCCTGTGGATTGATTTTGGGAGTGCGGCCAAATTCACCCATCCAAAGAATGGTGGTTGATTCGAGCAGGCCTCGATCGGCTAGGTCTTTCATCAGCATCGACCAACCAGCATCTAACTCACTGGAGAGGGTTTTTACCTGTTCAAAGTTATTCGCATGAGTATCCCAGCCAATTCCATTGCCGCCTAATGACACTTCAACAAAGGAGACGCCTTTTTCGATCAGACGTCGGGCCATGAGGCAACCCTGCCCGAAGCGACCTTTGCCATACGCTTCGCGAATATTATCGGGCTCCTTTGTTAGGTCAAAGCAATCGGCGGCGGCGCTTTGCATAAGGCGGATGGCGCGCTGGTAGACCGTTTGGTGGGCGAGCGTTGCGGAAGAAGGGTGTTTGGCGACAAACTGATTCTCCATCTTCTCCCAAATGCGGCGACGGGAGTCGACTTGGGTTGGTTTCACACCATTGGCCGGTGTGAGATCGTCAACACGTAGTTCTGCAAAGCCTGCGGTCGGCGCATCTGCAACGCCATTGGCCGAATCGGCTACGGTTAACGGGGCGAACTTCGGTCCTAGAAAACCGGGGCCATACGCCGCTTGGTTAAACTGGCGGAAAGGGGAAATGCTGACAAAGGAGGGCATGTCAGATTCCTCCACCGCTAAGTGCTTCGATAGCGATGACCCGATTGTGGGATATTGGACGGGGCCCATCGGTTGGTGGCCCGTGCGCATGAGGTAGGTGCCGCGCCCGTGATCACCTTCTTTGGTGCTAAGGCCGCGCATGATGGCGAGTTTGTCGCTCATCGCGGCGAGTTTAGGCAGATGTTCGCTGAATTTGAGGCCTGGGACTTTGCTTTCAATTTCCTTGAATTGGCCCCCATTGGCGTGACCGGGCTTCATATCGAAGGTGTCGGTCTGGGTTGGTCCACCAACCATCCAAAGGAGGATGACGTGGCGGCTTTTCTTCTCTTCAACCAGTTTATTGGCTAGAGACGACTGCCATCCGGCGGCAATCGAGCCAAAAGCTCCCACCGAGGCGGCCTGCACAAAACGACGACGATCGACACCCGACATGGCGTTCCTCCTGGATTAAGCTTCACGCTTTTATATGCCTATGACACCAGAAGTGTGGGGCCTTTTCCAGATTGTTTTTGGGGGAAATCAGAGAATCTGGGCTCTAGTCGCCAAATAGATTTTGGCCCGATGGAATTAGCCGTTGCTTCCATTGGGGTCATTCGCTGTGGAAATGAAGAAATTTGAGGTCTTTCAAGCGGCAAACACCTTATTTCACCGAATGACGATGCCGTTTGCGCCGCTAACCGGCGCGAACTTCAATCCACCTTCAAGCCAGCCGCCGGTTGTTTTGAGGCTTTCGAGGGCCAAGTTTCCGATCACTCTTTCATCGCGTTTGACTGGCATTGGCGACAACTTGATTGGCTTGGCAAGTTCCTTCTTCAGCCGGTCGATCAAAATTCGGCGGAGAGTGACTTCGCGCCCGCTTAAGCGAGTTGTCTTGCCTGGGGGGAACACCGCAGGCTCCTTGGTGCTGACTAGCTCGGCGGCGCCGCCATTGAACTGCGGGCGAAGGTGGAGCGTGATGTCCATTGCCGGCCATTCCTGGCTTTGCACCACGAAGCGTTCGCCTCTTATTACCAATCGAATTTCGCCTTCGTCGAACGAAGCTGTTAGCGGTTCGAACGAGTCGAGCATAATCCCTACGTCGCTGGAACGATCTTTTGCTGGTTCAATCGAGGCGCCCTCGGGCGACTTCGATTTCTCCGTTAAATCGGAAAGCCAATACCAATCTCCCGCGACGTAGGTTGTGGCGGCATTGTTGATGGCCGTGGGATGCACTTGAAATTGAAGGTCGGAGGAGCCTTTGAATTCGCCGGGCGGCGGGGGAGCCAAGAGTTGGCCAATGCCGGCGGCGCCGACGTTGATATGAAATGCCGAAGTGGTCGTCGAGCAAAGAAGATGCTGCAAGCTGAATCCGCGCCGGGCGAGCGGTATCTCTACTTCATTCCTGAATTCGGCATTGGTTTCTGCAATGATCCTGGAGACATCGAGATCGGTCTCGGTGCTGGCGTCTCGTTCCGCATGACTCGCCGCGACGGCGTTGCCTTCTTCTTTTTTCTTTTCGATTTCCTTCTCGGCAATTCTGGTGACGAGGCGATTCGCCAATCGCTTGAAATTGGTGCTGATTCCGGTCGTCACGGAATCGGTCGAGGCGGTCGATCGCGCCGATGAAGCACTAAGTTGTTTGCCGTCAAAATAGACGGGCTTGCGAGATTGAATTTGCGTTGCGCCATTACTGTAAACGCGCACGGGGCCCTTCGAAGCGACCGTATTCGTGCGCACGCACATGGTTGCTACGATCTCGAAGGCAATCATGTTGGGATTCGGAATGAGCTCGACATCGGCGAAGCCAACGGCTTGCCCTGTACCCGAGACGGTTGTGCCGAGGATCTCGTCGCTGACAACTTCCGGGCGGTCGATCGGCTCATGCATGTAACTTGAAATCAGATACCTGCCGATGGTCATTCGAAGGTTGGAGCTGCGATTTCGTTGGCTTAAAGAGTTGAGTAGTTCGGGCGATTGTCCATGTCGGGCGAGCCAATGTGCGATGGTTGCAAGTTCAGATTGTTGTTGAGAAGTCGGGGCAGGACTGGCGAGAATCGACTGCAGTAGGGCGAGACGCAAGGCGACTTTCTCTTCGAGCTTGGGGTCGTGTCGATCGCGCCAGCGATTGGCGAAGGCGAGCAGTGATTGCCGCAGAGATTGAAGGGGCGGCCACTCCATTCCCGGAATCCCTTGTGCTAATTGCTGGGTCAGCTGCTCGAGTTCCGGCGGCGGTTCACTCTGGGCGGTATTAGCGTCACACCATTTGGCCAGACTGAAGTAGGCTTCCCATCCGGAAATCACCTTCGTATCGATGGCTGCTCGGCGGAATTCGTCACGAGCGCGGATGAGCGCCTGCTGGGCGAGCTGGACGTCGCCGTCGGTGATCGGTCGATAGACTTCCATCTTGCTTACGGCTGGAACTGAGGCGTCTTGCGCGAAGCTGATCTCCATGGCACTTGGATAAGAGAGGGCCAGCGCTGCGAAGAGGAGGCGAGCAAGAGTGGAGCTAAGGCACATAAAATTTCCGATTCAACTGATGGAAAGCTCAATGATCGACTAAATGCAGTGGTTATTTGGCGGCCTTTGCGGCGGGGCTTTTTGAGATGATTCCCCGCACTTTCCAGCCTTTGTCGGTTTCGATTCCATGAGCGAAGGCGACTCCCAAGAGGGGCCGCAGCTTTTCGAAGTCTGGCAGTTTCGAGAAATCATAGGCAGCGCCTGATTTGCGATCGGCGGCAATGATCGGGGCCAGCAGTTGGCCATAGATCGATTCAGCGGATTCGATTTTTCCCTGGCGGAGTAGCTCGTAAGAGGTTCGCATATCGCGGCTCATCGAGAAATAGACGCGAACAATTCCGGTCATATTTGCAGCGGGGCCAAATTTGTGCTTCGCATCCAGGTAATCGGCGCTTTGGGCCAGCGGCGGCTTCTTGGCGTTCATACTTTCGATGAGTCGCTTAATCCCATCGACATTGCTCGACATAATGAGATATCCATCCAAGACGATGATGCCGGAACTCTTGAATTGAATTCCCGCTCCTTTTCCGCCGATCGGTTTACCGCCGCCGAGCCTCCATAATTCACTCGAGGGCGGAACGACTTCGCGTTTGGCGGTGGGGTCATCGATCAGCAGTTTGCGAACGGCTGCGGCGACTTTGGCTTCGTCTTTTGCTTTGATGGCGACGAGGGTGTGTTCGCTGCTAGTGCTGACTTCCGCCTCGCTTCGACCAATCACAAGCACCGGCGATTCTAAGAATTCGAAGAGGTCTTTTTGGAGGTCGACACCGGGACCCACATCGGACTTCAAATCATCGAGCATTCCTTGGAAGAACCCTTCTTGCTCCATGACCTCGTCTGCGGGGCCGCCCAGATGTTTTAAAAGATCTGTGACGTTCCACTGTAAGCGAATCACGTTGTTGAGATCATCACTGAGCCAAGCCGGGGGATCGAGATCTTGGCTCGGCGCGAACTCCAGCATTTGCATTGCTTTGGCGAAGGGCTTGGGGGCCTGTACATAGAGGTCGTACTGTAGTTCGAGGCCGTTTGAGGCCAATTCGACTTTCATGGCGATTGCTTGAAGGCTATCGAACCCATGTTTCTGAAGTAGTTGCCTCGGATCGACGCTATCGTCAGGGTCGGCTTGGGTTAAGTAGGCGATCGAGGTGGGAATTGCGTAGACCCAAATCGCGGGCGACTGTACGTTCGCGCAGGAATCCAGCGATTCACGAAAAAGTGGATTGGCCGCGAGGACTTCGCCTTTCGAGGCATCCGTGGCTTTGGCGAGAATCGCTTGAGCTAGTTCGAGATCGTTCGCGATGCAAACGAGCGTTGGCGTCTGAAACCAACATTGAATGGCATTCTTGGCGCCAGTTGCTTTCTCGTAGGTCGTTATTTCGCTAGGGGAGGAAACGGCTCGGGAGGCAAAGCCGGTGTTCTCGAGCTTGGCTTTCATTTTGCTCAAGAGTTCCGTGAACTTTGGGCCCTCTTCTTTGACCTCGATTAAAAGAGCAATGGCGGAAACGGCTTTGGGCCTTTCCACGATGGCGAGCGAAGATTTGCCGCTGCCTTCACCCAAGAGTTGCAAATACTCCAGCAGCTGTGCGCCGTCGGAGTCAGGCGATAATTTGCGAGCCTGAACCTGGTCGACAAATTGCTTGATTCCGTCGAGCTGTAGGATTTTTGCGAAGTCCGTCTGCTGTGCTTTCTCGCTCAGAGACTTCGCCGAATCGATGCCAACATAAATGGCGGTATCGGCTGGCAAGAACTCAGCCAGCGGCGCCTTTTCCCCAGCAAAAGAACGCAAGGATAGACTCGCGAACTGAAAACCGATCAAGGCAATGGCGAGGAGGAAGCGCGTAACATATTGCAACATCATGGGGTTTTACTTTTCGCTGGGAGAATTCGCATTGGGGGACTTCGCGTTTAGGGTCTCAAGCTCTGCGCGGGCGGCGGCCTTGATGGGCAGCGGTGAGAACTCCGACGTTGCAGCAATTTGCATTAGTTCCAGAGCATAGGGGCGGTTCTTGTCTACACCGCTGGCAAGATAGTTGCGAGCGAGCACATAAGCAATCGATTCCGTCAGGCCTCGAGGCGGCGGGAAATCATCGGACTTGGATTCGAGCTTCGTTTTAAGCTTGCTCCAGCGGGTGGGTGTAAATCCTCCGCTCCATAAGAAGACGATTTCCGGGAGATCGTTTTCGTCGATCAAATGGTGGTCATAGCATTCAATGATTTGGTTACATCGCTCCCAAGCAATTGGCTCAATCTCGGGTGGAATGTCGGCGCCGGCGTAGGCAGTCAATCGCACGGCCTCGTAGAGCATCAAGGGCATGGGACGCCGCTGATACTCGGAAAGGCCGACCGCCTTCAGGGCCATCTCTCGGCCAATCGGCTTCCCTCGTTCTGAGCGATAAAGTCCGGTCACAAACTTCTGCAGAAACTCCGGTGCTTTAAGGTTGCCGTAGCGAGCTGACTTTGATTCGGTCACATTGGTCAGAATTGATTTTGTAATGGTTCCACTAAGTCCAGAACCAGGAAGATGACCTCTGGCGAGGAGCATGACATCTTTCCAATCCGCTTGATTATTAAAAGAAATAGCGAGGCCTTTGAACGCCAGACCTAACCCGATATCGACGCTTTCCGCACCCGAAGCGTCTGCACTCATGAGCTCAATGGAACCTCCTGGCCAAAAAGAAAGACTGGCTCTCGCACGCTCGCCACGCGCCTCATCTAGTTTCCCATCCTCTTCATAGAGGAAGGCGCTGACATGGAGCGCCTGCGCGTATTCGCTAAAAGCGATCGCCGAAGGCTGGGCGCTGACCAGTTTAAAGAGCCGATCCAAGTCGGCGCGAGCTTCCCTCTTTTCCCCAGTGAGATACCGAATGCGCGCTCGTTCGGCCAGGAGCGGATAGTAGAGCTGATCTTGGGCCGTCACCGGCGCATCGAGGTATTTACTCAAGAACTGAATGGCATCAGCGGCTTTTCCAGCGTCGAGCTTCAAGAATCCATTGCCGTCCCGCGTTGTCCCGATGTCGGAAGTCAATAACCATAACAGATCAGCGATGATCAATCGCTCCGTGCGAATATCGCCGTGAGCCAGGTCGAGAGCTCGCCGCAGTTCAACTTCCGCATTCTTGAAATCGCCGGCAAATCGATAGACGTCGGCGGAGCGCCAATTGGTAGAGACTCGTACCGCGGCATCTTCCTCAAACAACTCATCCAACTGACGCTTCAGTTCGAGTTCTCTTAGGTCATCGCTCCGATCAAAAGCCAGCCGGAATCGATGTCCTACCTTTCCTAGTTCCTGCAAGATAAGCTGACGTTCTGCTTTCGGCGTGAGTCGCATCAATTCGGTGGGGTTGTCCTCATCGCGAACCTCATCCACGATCTTCCGGATGTCGATCCACGGCGTGGGCTGATCTTGAGCGAGTAAACTAAGCAGCTTCACTTCCGCAAAGCGACGCCAACGACGAGCTTCGATTGCTGGATCACCCCCGAAAATCAAACCTTCCAGGATTGACTTAGCCTTGCTTTTATCTCCGACGGCTAAGTGTGTTAGTGCGATCTTGTACTTCGATTCCGGTGATTCTCCCGCCGATTCGTACTTGAGGCGAGCATCGGTAAATTGATTCTTTCGATATAGTTCATCGCCTTGCTCAACGGAACTCAATTCAGCGGGCGGTCTTTTTGTTAGGAGGCTCGTCAGCCGCGCCGAGTTTCCTGCGGACACGTAGATATTAATCGCTTCCAACGATCGAGGCGGCGCGAAGGGATCGTCGCAAGTAAGTCGCCACTCCGCCGAATTGGGTTCACTGGGATTTATTGCCATCGAAAGGAAGCTGCGTTCACGTTTCACGACGACCACTAGGGGGCCAGTTGGCAACGTCACCTCTTTGGCACTCAGGGTTTCGCCGCCCCGCATTAGCGCTAATCTTATGGGACGAGGTGGGGTTGCGAGCAATGCCTGATCAATCGTCGTCGCCTTCTGTAGCAGATCCGGCTCAAGCGCAAATTCCTTCAGCCCCGGCGCGAGCACCAGGAAACGGTAATTCAAACTCGAAGTGTTGTTGATGTCGCCAAGGGCAACTCCAACTAGTTTCGATGTCGCCCAGCGAGAGTCGAATTCAATTCGAGCTTCAAAATCACCTTCCACCGAGATATTCTTGAAGGTGACGGGCGTTTCATTGGCGCCCGTCGCCGCCACGGCATCGCGGTCGCCCTCAATCACTCGATTTTGTTGGGCGAAGCGAACGCTTTGGAGTTGTTTCAGCTTTCCAATCAGTGCCGAGGCATCGGTGAATTGAAACGACTCAAAAACAGAAAGTAGGCTCAAGAACTGGTCTCTTCGCTCCTCCGTGAAGTGAGCCGCATTGGCGAGTCGCTTCATGTCCGCTTCAAAGGCATTCTCGAATTCGTTTTGCTTTCGCTCATAAAATGAGTTATCAGCCGTTTTCTTTTCACTAAGTGTCTTGATGTGACTTAGAGAAGTATTGACCTTCCTGAGAAAAGGCTCGTTCAGTTCTCCGCGGCGTGCTAACAATAGATCAAAGTCGCGTTCCGCAGTTGCGCGATCTCGCAAGACTTCAGCTTCTGTTCGCGCCGCCTTTTCTTTGTCGTTCGCAACTACTAGTTTTCCGTTGGTAACCTCAAGGTTGTTTTTCGCGATTCCTAGGTTGTCATTCGCCTTCTTAAGTATGTCCCTCTGATATTGACTGTAGATACCAAAGAAGATCGCGCCAATCATCAGCAGAAGTGCTGCTGATGAACCGATCCCAACTGCCGTTTGATGCCGCTTGATCCATCGTCGTGTCCGAATCAATAGTGGTTCGGGATACGCCGAAACCGGTTCATCGGCTAGCCATTTTTCGACATCTTGAGCCATCGCGCCAACGGTGGCATAGCGATCGCCGGGATGCAGCGCCATGCCTTTTTCGCAAATCGCCGCCAGAGCGGGCGACAGCTGAGGGCTTTCCTTCAGAACAGGCTGCCACTTTCCCGCTTTCACTCGCTCTAGTATCGCTCCGACGGTCTTATCAACGAATGGCGGCTTTCCTGTCAGCAAGTGATAGAGGGTCGCGCCGAGGCTATAAACGTCTGTCGCGGGCCCCAATTCATCGAGCCTTCCTTTAGCCTGTTCGGGGCTCATGTATTGAGGCGTGCCCAGCGCCGAGCCAAACATCGTCGGTGCACTTCCGCTCGCGCTCGCGGGGTTCAGCGTCAGCTCGCCTGTTGCTGAAGCCTTCTCTTTGCGGCCAGCGATCTTTGCGAGTCCCCAATCGACAACGAGCGTCTCGCCATATTTACCAAGCATAATGTTGCCCGGCTTTAAGTCGCGATGCAGTACGCCGCGGCTATGTGCATATTCAATCGCCTGGCAGACATCGACGAACCTTCCGATGAGTTGCCGGAACTCCAGCGACTTCTGCTCAGGAGTAAGATTTCGCTCGGCTTTGTGAAACCGTTCGATGGCGCTCGTGAGATTGTCGCCGCGAATGAATCGCATGGCGTAAAAAGGGCGGCCGTCGCCATAAAAGCCGAGGCCATATACGGGGACAATTCCCGGGTGCTCAAGTCCGCCGGTGATTTCCGCCTCCACGACGAAGCGGTTTCGATTCGTGTCATCGTCGGCGCAGTCGGGGCGAATTTCTTTGAGGGCGACTTCGCGGCCGAGCTCCTCGTCTCGCGCCAAGAAGACTTGTCCTAGACCTCCCTTCGCTTCAAATTTGAGAATCCGGAATCGACTTTCACCGCCCGTGCTGGTGCGATTTCCTGATCTGCTTGCGCCTACGGACTCGCGGGCGATCGTGATCGTATCGAGGCTCTCTTTGAGTTCGACTGCCTGGATCGCCTGGAGTTCGGCAAGCAACTGTGTTACCGAACTGAGGTCCGCGATGCCTTGGACGATGTTCCCCCACTTCTTCTTGATCTGCTCATTCGTTAGCCCTTCGAGCAACTGACGTTGGTCAGATTGAAGTGCCCCCTTTCGCACCAAAATACCACCGACGGAATCTCTTCGGTCCTGCAACCAATCTCGAACG
>JBKJSI010000347.1:0-2625 GCA_046595915.1 Pirellulaceae bacterium | reverse complement strand
CATTACTGATCCGATGCATCCCCTGGTCCTGAGATTCGTCTACCCGCTTTGCCTTTGGCTCGTCGCTGCTTATTTCACCGTCCTTCGGTTCCTTAGTTATCTCGATATCCGCATCCGCCATGAAGGCTGGGAAGTGGAGCTTCGGCTCCGCGCCGAAGCCGCGCGGCTTTCAAAGAAATTGCAATGATTCGTCGCTCGTTCGCGACAATTAAGTTTCTCCTCTTCTGCATGGTGCTACTAAGTGGCACGCTGCCCGGCATCGCTTGCGCGCAAACGCCCGCAGAAGCACCGATCACTGCTGATCAAGGGAAAGAATCGCTGAAAGAGCAGTCTTTCCCCTGGTATGACTCCAAGACCGAAACGGAAAAGCCGGTCCATATCATCGCCGATCCTGACGAAACCGGTCAGCGCGATAGCAATTGGCTTGGCTCCGGCGATTGGCAAACGGGCAAATCGACCGGCACCTTCCGTCCAAGAATGACTGGCCTTTCTACTTTCTTCCAAGTGCTCTTTTGGATCATCGTAGCCACGGTGCTTCTGGGGCTCTCCTATGTCGTGATCATCGCCTTCATGAAGATGGACGCCAAGCAGGCCAGCGGCGGCGGAGAAGAGGAAGTTGAAGATGAAGCGGTGAATCGCACCCGCATCGAAAACCTTCCTTTCCAAGTCAAACGCCCCAATTCCGATTTGCTGGCCGAAGCCCGCGCCTGTTATGACCGAGGTGAATACAACGACGCGATCATTTACCTCTATAGCCATCAGCTGATCGAGCTCGATCGTCGCCAAGCGATTCACCTAACCAAAGGCAAAACGAACCGCCAATATCTCCGTGAGTTGCGTGAGCGCCCCAGCCTTTCCAACTTGCTCGAGAACAGCATTTTGCTCTTCGAGGAATCCTTCTTCGGTCGCCACATGATCACGCGAGCCCAGATGGATCGCTGCTGGAATCAACTCCCCGACTTCCAACGAGAACTGGAGCGAGTACCCGCATGACCCGCTCCTTGAAAAGTTCTGCCATACGTCACCAAGTTGCCCTGTCGCTCCGCCGAAGGGAAGCTTTTGTCTTTGCGATCGCCTTTCTCTGCCTATTCGCTACTGGCTGCAGCCGCTCGCGCGATGTCCCTAGCGCCTATGCCGCAGAGCGAATGAGCGGCAGCATTAACGGCCTCGAAGTGCTCACGAGCATGCTTGGCAAGCGCGGTTGCTCGATCAAAAGCTACTCTCGTCTCTCGCCGAGTCTCAAACAGCAAGATGTGCTGATCTGGTTCCCCGATGCCTATGGCGCACCCAAAGCCGATGCACTCTGGTTCATTGAAGATTGGCTCTCCCGCTCCCCTAACCGCATGGTTTTCTTCGTCGGTCGCGACTACGACGCGGGCGCAGAATACTGGTCCAAAGTGATCAAGCAGTCCCCCGCCGCGGAACGTGAAATCGCCGCCCGACGACTTGCCGAAGCTCGGCAGCGCGTTGACCTCGGTCGCCTGTCTGCCGGCAAAACTTATAAGACACCGTGGTTCACGTTCGAAAACTCGATGAAGGAAACCGCGATCGCCTCGGCGCAAGGCGACTGGACCAAGGGAGTCGATTTCAGCAAAGCCAATCTTCGGTACCAGTCACGGCTTACTTTCCCCGCGCCAAAAGTCGCCGAAGACACGCTCTACGACGAAGAGAAACATTCCAAAAGCGAATCGATCTTCGACGAACCTGAAAAAGACGATGGAACCCAAAAGAGCACCACCACTCCCGCCGGGCAAGGCACGACACCGGCCGCGGCTCCCGCCAAACCTGTCGCACAGATGGTCGACAACCCGTTTCGCGTCGGCCGCAAGTTGATCGATGGCGGCGGCAATCCCTTTGCCTTCGAGCTTCTTAGCAATCGATTCCCCGGCAGCCGCATTTTTGTCGTTCAAAATGCCCGCTTCCTGGTGAACTATGGCCTGACGAATCCGCAGAATCGGGTGCTCGCGCAAAACATGCTGCAAGAGATTCCCGCCAATTCCAAAGTCGCCATGCTCCATAGCGATGCCTCAGGTCCGCCCGTCTATTGGGGCATCCTTACGGCGGAAAAGTCGAAACCCGATGAAGTCCTTAAGACCACTTCGGCCCTGCTCCAGATCACACTGCCACTACTGCTACTACTCTTCGTTCTCCTTCCGATCTTTGGCAGAGCTCGCGCGATGCCGCGTTTGGAAGTCTCCGACTTCGGCAAGCATATCGAAGCGATCGGCGCGCTTCTCCAAAAGGGAAATGACGAGCGATACGCCTGGTCTCGCGTCTTCGCCTATCAGCAGCAATTCCGCCGCGATTCCGGCAAGCGTCACGGCGAGAATGCATCCGCCGTTTCTACTGCCGGCAAGCAAATCATCATCCAAATCAATGCCGCCGCATTTGGCCCCGGCCGCGCCGCGGAGCTTGGCACCGGTCAATGGCTCGAAAGCTCGATCGCCAGTCGAAATATCGGCAAAGTCGCATCGAAAACGAGCCAGCCCCTGTGTCTTGAAATCGTCGTCACCGTCCAAAACGCCGAGCTGGGTCGCACGTCGATCGATGCCTTGCTGCGTGAAGGCCGGCTCCATGACCAATCCACCATCTTTATTCGCTAACTTTTCATTGGTTAACTGTCCA
>JBKJSI010000321.1:0-8617 GCA_046595915.1 Pirellulaceae bacterium | reverse complement strand
TCAAGTCACGCACATTCGAACTGACCGAGTTTCTGGTCGACGTGCTTAAAGTTCCCAGCATCGGTGGGCGCTTTCCGCATCGCGTCGGTCTCCATCAAAGTTGCCACGGACTCCGCGAACTTCGCCTAGGCAATTCCTCAGAAATGGTCGGCCCGGCATTTAGCAAAGCGAAGCAGCTACTCGACACCATCGAAGGCCTCAAACTCGTCGAGCTTCAGCGGCCCGATGAATGCTGCGGATTCGGCGGGACATTTGCCGTCAATGAAGAGGCCGTATCCTGTATGATGGGACTCGACCGTTTGCACGACCATGAAACGGCGGGGACCGAAGTGCTGACCGCCAATGACATGTCCTGCCTGATGCATCTTCAAGGCCTTATCTTGCGACAGAAAAAGCCGATTCACGTCATGCACATCGCGCAAATCATGGCCGGCCGAAGTCCCGCCTCGAAGTAGATACTCTCCTATAACCTCTGCATTATGAGCACGCTCACGAAAGTCGATCACGCGAAAGCTGCGGGAAAATTTACCGCTAATGAGGAGCGTGCGCATTGGCATGACGCCTCGCTTTGGTTCGTGCGCAAAAAACGCGACAAGATGGCCCAGTCGTTGCCTGAATGGGAAACGCTGCGCCAACTCGGCAGCGAGATCAAGCAACACACAATCGCCAATCTGGCCGACTATCTCGAACAATTCGAACGCGAAGCCACGAGGCGCGGCGTGATCGTTCACTGGGCTGCCGACGCAGCCGAACACAACGAAATCGTCCTCAGCATTCTGCAAAAACATGGCGTCAAAAAAGTCGCCAAGAGCAAGTCGATGCTTACCGAGGAATGCCACCTCAATCCCTTTCTTGAGCGGCATGGCCTCGAAGTCGTCGATACTGATCTCGGTGAATGGATCGTGCAGCTGCGCGGCGAGCCCCCAAGCCATATCGTGCTGCCCGCGATTCATATCAAGAAGGAAGAGGTCGGCGAACTCTTTCACGAGCGACTTGGCACCGAGAAAGGCGCCACCGACCCCAACTACCTCGCAGGCGCAGCCCGCAACAAACTTCGCGACGTCTTCCTCGCCGCCGACGCCGGCATCACCGGCGTCAACTTCGCCATCGCCGAAACAGGCGGCTTCGTCGTCTGCACGAACGAAGGCAACGCCGATCTGGGCGTATCGCTGCCGAAGCTCCACATCGCTTGCATGGGCATCGAAAAACTCATTCCCCGTGCGAGTGATCTCAGCGTTTTCCTTCGCCTCCTCGGCCGCTCAGCAACCGGCCAGCCGATTACGGCTTACAGCTCTCATTTTCATGGCCCCATCGAAGGCGGTGAACTTCATATTGTGCTCGTCGACAACGGCCGCAGCACGATCGCCGGCAAAGAAGATTTCCGCCGCTCGCTGAATTGCATCCGCTGCGGCGCGTGCATGAACACCTGCCCCGTTTATCGCCGAAGCGGCGGCCACAGCTATGGCGCGACCGTGCCGGGCCCCATCGGCTCCATCCTCAACCCCGTTCGCGATATCAAAAAATACGCCGCGCTCCCCTCCGCATGTAGTCTGTGTGCATCTTGCACCGACGTCTGCCCCGTGAAGATCAACTTGCATGAACAGCTTTTGACCCTCCGTCGCGAAGTCGCCGCCGCCGGTCAGCTCGCCTGGTCGAAGCGAGTCTCCATGCAATTCGTCGCCTACCTTTTCCGGCGCCCAGCTCTGTACGGCCTCGCCGGAAAACTCGGCCGATTCGCACTTCGCCGTTTCCCAAGAATGTTCATCTACGGTCCTTGGAACCCTTGGGGCAAACAGCGCGACCTCCCTCCGCCGCCGAGGCAGAGCTTCCGAGAGGAATTCGCCAAGAGAAGGGCGAAAACATGAGCTCCAAATCCGATATGCTCGCGAAAGTCCGCAAGCACGCCCCGCCGCCCTTTGCGCTGCCAGAAGTCAAAGCGAACTGGATTACCTATCCCGATCGCCTTCAGCAGTTTGGCGACATCCTCAAATTCGTCGGCGGCTCAAGCGAGATCCTCGAACATCGAGGCCAGGCTCGGCAAGCAATCGAGGCATTGCCAAGCTTCCGCTCGGCTAAGCAAATCGTTAGCATCGCGCCCGATATCGGCCTTGGAAATCTCGACCTCCAGCAAGTCGCCGATCCGCATGACTTAGCAAGCGTTGACTTGGCCATCATCGAAGGAGAGTTCGGCGTCGCCGAAAACGCCGCCATCTGGATCGACGGCGCCAAGCTGAAACATCGTGTGCTGCTATTTCTCGCGCAGCATTTGGTCCTGATCGTCGACGCACAGAAAATCATCGACAACATGCATCAAGCCTACGAACAGCTAACGGTCACCACGCCAAGCTTCAATAAACCGGGCTACGGTATTTTCGTCTCCGGCCCATCGAAGACCGCCGACATCGAACAATCACTCGTCATCGGCGCGCACGGCGCAAGATCGCTCACCGTGCTACTCATCAAGAACTAGTAAGCAACGAACCAAGGGCCAATCAAGAACGATTCGGCCCCATGTGCTAACCAAAACTGACTACTTCTTGGCAGCCGGCTTCGCAGCGGCCTTGGCGGCTGGTGCAGCAGCCTTTCCAGCGGCAGGCGCAGCGGCTTTTCCGCCCGCAGCAGCCTTACCACCCGCAGCGGGCGTCGCGGCGGCATCGCCTTCCGTCTTGGCCTTCTTCTTTTTCTTCATTTCGAGCTTCAAAACGCGCACTTTGGGCATCCCCAAAATGGTGCTCGATCCCTCGGTCCACTTGCCATCGTCCTGCATCTTGGCGAGCCGCTCATGGCGCTTCAAAACGTTCCGCGATTTCCCGCCGCCACGTTTCACTTTGAGGGTGCTATCAATCGTCATCGTTCGCTTCCTATAGACATTAGCCGGCACTGATGGCCGCATTGGTTTGACGGTCAGGTTTGGCTGTCAAATTTGGCCAGGGTGGAATCCCTAAGTTTAGCGGCCCGCCTTATTTGCACAACTTCAGTCGCATCGAAGGATCTCGAGGAACCTGTTACAAAGATTACCGAATCGTTATATTATGGCTTTAGGCGCGCAAGTTGCGATGGGATAAGACTTTACTTACAACCACGAGCCCACAACCGATGCCAAGCACGATTTCAGCAGCCTATGCACAAACCGTAGACCAGGCGGCGACGGCGCTGCGAACGAACTTGGAAGGCGGTCTCTCTCCAAGTGAAGTTGATGCCAAAAAGCGTGAGTTCGGACCCAATCGATTAGCAGAAAAGCCGCCTGAGCCGCTTTGGAAACGGTTTGTTAAACAGTTTCTAAGCTTAATGATCGCCATTTTGGCGATCGCCGCCGTCGTAGCAGGCGCACTTGGCGAATGGGTCGACAGCATCGCGATTATGGCCATCGTCATCCTCAATGGCGTCATTGGATTTGTGCAGGAATATCAAGCGGAACGAGCACTCGCCGCACTCAAGGGACTTGCCGCACCACTGGCCAAAGTGATTCGAGATGGCCAACTCAGCTCCATCCCAGCCGAGGAGCTTGTGCCCGGCGACTTGATCGAACTCGAAGCGGGCGATTTCGTACCGGCCGATTCACGCTTAGCGGAAGCCTTTAGCTTCGCAACCCAAGAGGCGCCACTGACAGGTGAATCAACATCTGTCGAAAAGATCGCCGAGGATGTTCTCGATGAAGCATCGCCACTCGGCGAGCGACACAACATGGTCTACCTCGGCACGAGTGTGACCACAGGCAAAGGCAAAGCCATCGTCACCGCAACCGGGATGCAAACCGAACTCGGCAAAATCGCTGGCCTGCTCGATCAAGGCAAAGAAGAAGAGACGCCGTTGCAGAAGCGCCTGACCGAATTGGGAAAGTTAATTGCTTACGCCTGCTTCGCAATTGTGGTCGTCGTGTTCGGTTTACAGATGTGGCGAAGCGGAGGCAAGGATGTTGCAGACGCTTTCATGGTCTCGGTGAGCCTCGCAGTCGCCGCCGTTCCCGAAGGTCTGCCGACGGTGGTTACGATCGCCTTGGCGCTCGGCGTCCGCCGCATGGTGAAACGCAACGCACTCATTCGCAAATTGCCGAGCGTCGAAACACTCGGCTGCGTCAACGTCATCTGTTCCGACAAAACCGGCACGCTCACTCGCAACGAAATGACCGTGCGAGAAGTCTATTCAGGCGGCCATCGCTATCGATTCGCGGGCATCGGTTACGCGCCCATCGGCGAAGTCCACAAGAAGGTCGAAGATGACCACCAACTCATCACCGAAGCGCCAATCCACTTAGTTGCGACGCTAAAAGCAGCGGCGATCTGCAATCACGCCGGCATTACCTCCGAAGGCGAGCCAGCCAAGTTCAAAGTCACCGGCGACCCCACCGAAGCCGCGTTACTCGTCGCCGCCTCCAAAGCCGGCGTGAAACTCTCGCCCGCCGAAAAACATATTGACTTCGAAATCCCGTTCGACTCCACGCGAAAACGCATGGCCGTCGTCTCAAAGAATTCCAACGGCGCAAAAATCCTCTTCGCGAAGGGTGCGCCCGAGGTCATGCTCGATCTATGCGAATCAATCGAGCGAGAAGGCGGAATAGGGCCCATCAGCGCCGCCGATCGCGAGCAAATCATGCGCGTCAACGAAGAAATGGCCAAGCAAGCTCTTCGAGTCCTCGCCATCACCTTCCGCGAAAATCTCGAAGGCGTCCCCAAGGAAGAGCTCGATCAAAAAATGACCTTCGCTGGCCTCATCGGCATGATCGATCCGCCGCGCGAAGAAGTCAAAGCCGCCGTAGAAATCGCCCGCACCGCAGGCGTCTCCCCCGTCATGATCACCGGCGATCACCCGGTCACCGCCATGGCGATCGCCCGCGAACTGGGCATCGCCAAAGAAGACAGCAAATCCCTCACCGGCGCACAGCTCGATGGCTACTCCGACGAGCAACTCGCCAGCGAAATCGAATCGCTCAGCGTCTACGCCCGAACCTCCGCCGAACACAAACTGCGCATCGTCAAAGCCTGGAAATCGAAAGGGCACATCGTCGCCATGACGGGCGACGGGGTGAATGACGCGCCCGCCGTGAAGATGGCCGATATCGGCATCGCCATGGGCATCACCGGCTCCGACGTCACCAAAGAAGCCTCCGACATGGTGCTCACCGACGACAATTTCACCTCGATCGTCGGCGCCGTCGAAGAAGGCCGCGGCATCTATGACAACATCCAAAATGTCTTGCAATTCCTGCTTTCATGTAACTTCGGCGAAATTCTCCTAATGCTCTTTGCGAGTTTACTCGGCCTCAAATCCCCGCTACTCGCCATTCACCAGCTCTGGATCAACCTCGTCACCGACGGCTTACCCGCCCTCGCTCTCGCCATGGAGCCGCCCGAAAAAGATGTCATGTTGCGCAAGCCGCGCAGTTCGAAAGCGTCGATTCTTGAACGCCCAGTCTTACTTGCAATCTTGTGGCAAGGCAGCCTCGTCGGCGGCTTAACACTCTTTTGCTTCTGGTGGTATCTCCGCAACACAAGCGGCGCCGGCGAGGCACTCGTCCTCGCCCAAGCCATCACCTTCCAAGTCCTCGTCTTCGACGAACTCTTCCGCTCCTTCGCCAACCGCAGCAAAACCCGCACACTACTTCAGCTTCGCCCCTGGACCAACCCCTGGCTCCTCGGCGCCGTCGCAGCCTCCGCCGCCCTCCAACTAGCCATCTCCTTCATCCCCTGGACGCAATCGATCTTCAAAATTCCGCAACTTTCGATCACCGACTGGGGTTTCATCCTCGCCATGTCCCTCGTCCCCGTCACGATCATCGAACTAAGAAAAACCACCGCCTCCCTGATCTGGGGGAACCAGACTCCAAAGTAAATGAAATTAGCGTTCATTCGCGTGAATCAGCGGTTCCAGCATTTCCTTCGTCTCTTTGTGCCTTCGTGGTGAAAAATCTGAGAAGATCCTGTCAGAATTCACCACCGCCCGTGTGAATCTAAGTGTCGGAGTTGCATTGCCATAGTCGCAGTGCCGGAGTGGTAAATGACCGACTGGGGCAGAACGCGAGGAAGCCTGTTAATCCGCCTGCGCGATGCGCAGAACCATGCGGCTTGGCGGGAATTCGTCGAGTTATACCAGCCCGTCATCTACCGCCTCTGCCGCCGCAAAGGCGTTCGCCACAACGACGCCGAAGACCTCGTCCAACAGGTCCTCGTCTCCGTCGCCAAAGCCGTCGATCGTTTCGACGCCGCCAGCGAAAAAGGAACCTTCCGAGGCTGGATCTACCGCATCAGCCACAACGTCATCGTCAATTTTCTATCCCGCGACTTACCCAAAAACAAAACCGCCAGCGCAAACGAAGCCACCGCCTGGCAAGACGCGCTCGTACAAACTGCAGCCAAAGACAACTCCAGCCTCGTAAGAATGGAGGTCCGCCGCCAACTCTTCCGAGAAGCCGCCGGGCGCGCCCGAGAAGAATTCGAAGAATCCACCTTCCGCGCCTTCTGGCTAACCGCAGTAGAAGACCTCCCCATCGAAGAAGCCGCCAAAAAACTAAACAAATCCACCGGAGCCATCTACGCCGCCAGAAGCCGAGTCCTCAAACGCCTAAGAGAAATCGTCCAGGAGATGGAAGTCGATTCATCCCAACCCGAAGCGTAAGTAGTAGCTGTAGGTCAGGCTCCCGCCTGACGGATGTGCAAAACGATCTGCGTCAGGCAGGAGCCTGACCTACGAATACTTCCCTGAATCCCGCATTCCCTTCGTGTCCTTTGTGCCTTTGTGGTGAAAAGTATTTCCCAATGACAAAAGCCACCACCAAATGCGACCACCGCCTCCTCCGCACCCTCGTCGAAGGCGGCCTCTCCACTCGCGAGCGCGAAGAACGCGAACAACATCTCTCAACCTGCGAAGAATGTCGCGAAGAACTAAAAAACCTCGCCGGCGACGACTCCTGGTGGTCCGGCGTCAAAGAATATCTAAAGCCCGGCGAACTCGATCCGCCCTCCGAACTCACCTCGGAATGGGGCCCCGACCATGATCCCGCGCCGCACGCCATTGACCTCACGTTCCTCGGCCCCACCGACGACCCCGCTATGCTCGGGCGCATGGCCGGCTACGAAATCAGCGGCGTCATCGGCCAAGGCGGAATGGGCCTCGTTCTTAAGGGTTTCGACAGCGCCCTCAATCGCTACTGCGCGATCAAAGTCCTCGCCCCGCATCTCGCCAGCAGCGGCGCCGCCCGACGGCGTTTCGCCCGCGAAGCCAAAGCTGCCGCCGCCGTCGTCCACGAAAACGTCGTCGCGATCCACGCCGTTTCCGAGTCGAGCAACCTCCCCTACCTCGTCATGCCTTACCTCCGCGGCAAATCGCTCCAGCGCCGCCTCCATGACGAAGGCCCACTCAGCGTCGAGCAAGTCCTCCGCATCGGCATGCAGATCGCCCAAGGCCTCGCCGCCGCCCACGCCCAAGGCCTCGTCCATCGCGATATCAAACCGAGCAACATCCTCCTCGCCGACGACGTCGAGCGCGTCGCCATCACCGACTTCGGCCTCGCCCGCGCCGCCGACGACGCCAGCCTCACCCGCTCTGGCTGGATCGCCGGCACCCCGCAATACATGTCGCCCGAGCAAGCCAAAGGCGACGCCATCGACCACCGCAGCGACCTCTTCAGCCTCGGCAGCCTCATGTACGCCATGTGCGCCGGCCGCCCACCGTTCCGCGCCGAGTCGAGTTACGGCGTGCTAAGAAAAATCATCGAAACGCCGCCCCGCGACCTCCGCGAAGTCAACCCGAATATCCCGACTTGGCTCACCGGCCTCATCAGCCGCCTCATGGAAAAAGCGCCCGCCGCCAGATTCCAAACCGCCGAAGAAGCCGCCGAAACAATGCGCGCCGCCCTCTCCCACATCCAAGCCCCTGCCGCCTCACCACTACCCAAAACCCTCTCCGACTACGCGCGAAAACAAAACCGCGCCGAAAAACAAATTGAAAAACGCTGGCTCGGCATCCGCCGCGACGCCTGGGCCCTCGCCGCATTCTCAGTCGCCAGCGTGATCTGCGCCGCCATCTTCTTCTGGCCCACCAAACCGCAAACTCATTGGCAACCAGAAGCCAAAGATGCCCCGATAAGCCTCGAATGGGAAACCGACCTCGATCGCGAACTCCCCTTCGCCAGACAACGCGCCGCCGCCCTCTCTCAAGAAATCGGCGACCTAGCACCCGCCGCAACCCAACCAGAAAACAACAAATGACGCTCCATCACAACCCCAATCACAACCCGAAGCGTAAGCGAGGTGTTTCCTTCAAATGAAAGCCTCTCATCACAACCCGAAGCGTAAGCGAGGATATGGATGCTCAGGCCTCACAAAATCACCCATGGGCACAACTGCATTCAGGGCCAACGGCCCGGCATATCGTAGCCTGGGGTGGAGCGTACTCGCGCAACCCCAGGTACCCGGCCGCCAACCCAATCCCGAGGGCTGAAGGCCCGAAATAATCCCAAAACAACCCGACGATCAAGCCTCAAACAAAATACCCCCGCGCAAAACTCCACCACTCAAACCCTCCCAAAATTCACGTCGATTCGTGTTCATTCCCGGTTCTTAATTCCACCTCCCCCATCCTGTAAATCCTGATCATCCTGTCAAAAAAACAGACCCCAGAC
>JBKJSI010000282.1:0-5104 GCA_046595915.1 Pirellulaceae bacterium | reverse complement strand
CAAGACTGGCGGGGCCGCCAGGAACGTGGCATGGGGAATGCCTTTTAGGTGGGAAAATGGGGCAGGAAGGGCATTATCACCTACCCTTGCGCTTGATGGAAGAGCGCACTCGCTGCCATTCATAGCCCGTCATTCTCGCCTAGTTAGCCGTTCCATTGGCGTGCAAAATGCCATTCTTGAATGCGTCTGCCATCGCAAGCGGCACTTCGGCCTCTGCAAGCAAGAGCTGAGCGCGGTTCTTGGCGACCCGCGCTTTCATCTCCTGTTCGACGGCGACTGCTTCGGTGCGGCGCTGTTCGGCTTTGGCGCGAGCAACGCGAGTATCGGCTTCGGCTTGGTCGTATTGCAAACGGGCGCCGATGTTCTGTCCGACCTGAACATTAGCGATGTCGATAGAAACGATTTCGAACGCCGTATGTGCATCTAGACCGCGGTTGTATACCGCCTTTGAAATTCGATCCGGTTGAGCAAGCACCAATTTGTGATTTTCGGAAGAGCCAATCGAAGTGATAATGCCTTCACCGACGCGGGCGATAATCGTCTCTTCTGTGGCGCCGCCGATAAGTTGCCCGAGGTTGGTTCGCACCGTAACCCGAGCCTTTACAAAAAGTTCAATGCCATCCTTAGCGATGGCGCTAAGCGCCGGACGACCGGCGCGAGGATCTGGGCAATCGATGACTTTCGGAAGAACGCTCGTTCGGACGGCGTCGAGTACATCGCGGCCCGCGAGGTCGATTGCCGAGGCCTGATCGAAATCGAGACTGATTCCGGCTCGCTGCGCAGCAATAATCGCATGAATAACTCGCATTACATTGCCGCCCGCGAGAAAGTGGGCGGCAAGGCGCTGGGTAGTGATGCCATCTTTGCGACTAATATTCAGGCCCGATTGGGCCGCCATCACTTTGCCTTGCGTGATGACATTTTTGTTGACCCGCATTAGGTCCATGCCGACTAGGCTCCAGATGCTGACATCTGCGCCCGACATATAGGCCTGAAACCAAAGCGACCCGTTGTACATGAACATCAGGGCCATGACGAGCAAAACAAGCCCAGCCAAAACGCCGACGCCGATCAAAACTAAGTAGGTGATGTTCAGGCCGCCTTCGGCCAAAAGTTGTAAATCTTGAAACAGCATGGATCACCCGCAAAAGAGCATCATGGTTGCGGGGGAAATTCTAAGGGTATTTCAAATGAAATACGACTAGGGCGACGGTTTTGCAGCAACGTCGCCCTATAGAGAACCCCACTTAGTAATGCAAATTGGGTTAGGTGCCAACACCGCCGCCGCCGCCTTGACCGCCACCTGTCCCGGGTGTGTTTCCAGAGCCGTTGCCGTTACCCACCGCGCCACTGGCAAAGTTGAAAGTCTGAACTTCACCGATCGTATTAAAATTTGGAGCAAGAGTCATGCGCACAAAGCGACGATCGGCTGAAACTACTGCTGGACCTGCCTGGAGACTTGGTCCATCTTGGAGCGTAGTGAGTTGGGGACGAAATCCCACAGCTCCTCGATTGAGTGGGAAGGCGAGTCTTCCCCGAGGATCGATGACAAGGGGTGCGTTGCTGGCGAAGTAAGCTTCACCGGAGGCGGAGCCGCTGCTGCCACTGGGAATTTGTTGCGCCAAGACATGCCGGGCGACTTCGATTTGCCGATTCGTGGCAGTTACGGCGCGGGCTTCTGATAAGGCTTCCTTCCGGCGTCCTTCAAGTAACGGAAAGTCGAACACGGTGCCGTCTTTGGCGATCGGCACTTCACGGGTCGTCGATTGTTCATTCTTCGATCCGTAGTGGGTGATTACTTCGACATTCACCTTACCCCCCGCTACTTCACCCCATACACGCTTCAGCAGTACCTGGTACTGGCCAGTAAAGCCTTCTGGGCAAAGGAATGTTTCGGAGAATCCATCGCGGGGAGCGGTCACCGAAGAACGTGAGAAGGTATCTCCCAAGATCACCCCGCCGCCCGTTGTGCGCGGATTGCGATAAGAACAGACTTCCCCTGTCGGCTCCAGCACCGAAAGATCGATATCGGCGTCGCCGGTCCACCACACCCGAACCCGGATATCCCGAGCCGACGCTTGGGCGAATTCGGCTTGAAACGCGGCGGCTTCTTTTTTGTGCCCATTCTTTTCGAGCTGGGCGATCGTCGCTTCCGCGACCCGACGTGCATATTGCTCGACTTCTTTTTGATCCGATGGCCAAGCTTGTTTGAGAATCCCCACGCAGCACCAGCGAATCGCCGCGGCATCCTTCAGGTTCTCGGCGCATTTCAAAGCTTGGAGATAAGGCTCCGTTCGCAGGGGATCTTGCGAGGCGACATCTTGAAAGAGTCGCAGGGCGGCTCGATCGAGCTTGAGAGATGCCAGGTAACCAGCGGCGGTGAGCGCCGATTCGGCGTCACGAGAAACATCCACGGCAGATAGAACAACCCGTTCGATTTCACTCTCCGGCGCCTTCGAAGCTTCCAAAGCCAAGGCCAAAGCTTCATACATCCATGGCTGCATTGCGTCATTCTTGAGCGCGGCCGAGATCAATTCCTGAATCTGCTGGAAATCTTGTTTAGCTACTAATTGGCGGACTTTCGTACGGACACCCGCATCAAATGCAACGTCTTTTACCAGGCCTTTTCGAGAGGCAAAAAGGGAGATCCAGGCATCGGCATTCGATTCACCCGCTTTGGGAGTGATGTCAACCGACCTCGATGACATTGCTTCTACAAACAAATTGGCTTTGTCACTTGGTCTAGCTACTTCATTGGGCGAAACATCTTTTTTCGATTTCGCCGGTCCTAGCCGAAGTGGGTTATTTTGCGCGATTGCGCTCGTCATTGCAAAAGCCGCGAATGCTCCGAAAAGAGTTATAGACAACGTACGGACATAGCTCTTTTGATGAATTGACATTTGAACAGCGCCTTGAACAGCAGCAAAAGGAACGTCGATTCACTCAAGGTAGTCTCTGTTACCCCTCGGCGATGTAAGAAATTCAGGAATAATGATTACTAACGCGTCATGGTCTCCAAACCTTAAGCGTTCTTTACTTTCTATCGTTACCTGAAGATTCGATCCAACCTCCACCAAGTGTTTGTTCTCCGGCATAACAAACAACCGCTTGTCCAGGGGCGACGCCGTCCCGAGGCGCATCGAATTCGACGCGGAAAGCCCGGGAACTTGGGTCTGCTGCTGGAAAACACCAAGCGGGCTCGGCACGGCTGTTGTAGCGAATCATCGCCTGGCACCGAAAAGGACTTGTTGGAGGTTCAATGAACCAATTGGCGTCGCGAGCGAAGACCACGCGATTAGCCAAGGCTTCGCGCGGCCCAATGACGACGCGCCGGGTATCCGCTTCGATCCTTACGACATAGTAAGGTTCTCCCATTGCCACCGCCAAGCCTTTTCGCTGGCCAATGGTGTACGACTCGATTCCGTCATGTTCACCAACAATGTTGCCAGAAGTAGTGACGATCTGGCCCGCAGTAGAAAAGCCCTCGCGCCTGGCGCGAATAAACTCACCATGCTTTCCTTGCGCTACGAAACAAATTTCCTGACTATCCTTTTTTTGAGCGACAAGAAGTCCCATCTCAGCAGCACGCACACGTATTTCGCTTTTTTGAAAGCCGCCAACGGGAAGGAGCATGCGCGAAAGGAGTTCGCGAGGAATACCAAACAAGACATAAGACTGATCCTTCCCATCGTCGACGCCGCGCAAAAGTGCCAATTCGCCACTGTCGAGCGTGGCAATACGCGCATAGTGTCCTGTAGCAACATATTGCGCGCCAACGCTGTCGGCATACTCGAATAGCTTGCCGAACTTGATCCAGTTATTGCACTGGACGCAGGGATTGGGAGTGCGCCCGGCGGAATACTCATCGATGAAGTAGTCGATGATCCGCTGGAATTCTGTCTGGAGGTTGAGGGAGTAGAAAGGAATTCCGAGCTTATCGGCAACGCGGCGGCCATCTTCGGCGTCAGAGGCGGTGCAACAGCCTTGCTTATGGTCTGGTCGCTCGAGAATTGGGAGCGAGTTGCGGCTATCGACAGCGCAGGCGACCGGCGACTGCTCCCCGTGCCGCATAAAGACGCCGATGACTTCGTGCCCCTCGCGCAGCAAAAGATCGGCGGCGACGGAACTGTCGACACCGCCGGACATGGCGAGAATGACACGAGACATGGGGGTAATACTCCTGCTGCAAGTCTAGGAATAGGAGCGGGTTGCGACAAGGAGCGAGGTTCGGAGGCTGTTCCATTCGCCGAGGCACGTGTAAACTGGGGATTGAAGTGAAATGACCACTTTAGGGTATGAGAAAGACAAGGACGACATGGAAGCAGAAATCGTCAATCGGCTAACGAGTATTCGCGATCGGCTACTTCAACTCCGAGACTCTCTTTGACTTAGCAACGAAGCAGCGGAAAATTGCGGAAATTGAAGCTCGAATGGCTGCGGCGGAGTTTTGGAATAACCAGGCGTCTGCACGCGATGTGATGGCAGAGCTAAAAGGGCTGAAGTCGATCGCGGTGCCAATGGAAGAGTCGCTGAAGGCCACGCAGGAATTAGGCGAGTATCTCGAATTGGCCGAAGGGGATGATGCGGCGATCGCCGAAATTCGGGCCGACCTAGACCGTTTGGATGCCACGGTTGACGACATTGAGTTGAAGTCACTCCTCAACGGCCCTCATGACGCCGATGGCGCGCTCATTTCAATCTATGCTCGCGATGGTGGCACAGACGCCCATGACTGGGCGGAAATGCTGCTGCGAATGTATGTCCAATGGGCACAGAAGAATGGTTACACAACGAGTGTGATCGATCGCGAAGACAACATCGAAGCCGGCATCAACCGGGCGACGCTTTCCGTTCAAGGGCCGATGGCCTTTGGATATCTGAAAGGAGAAACGGGTATCCATCGGCTGATTCGGATCAGTCCGTTCAATTCGGAGGGGAAGCGACAAACGAGTTTCGCGGCGATCGATGTCGGGCCGGATATCAACGATGACATTGTGATCGACATCAAGGACGAGGACGTTCGCGTCGATAAATTCTGCGCTAGCGGTGCAGGTGGCCAACACGTGAATAAAACAGCTAGTGCGATTCGGTTGACGCACATTCC
>JBKJSI010000259.1:0-6925 GCA_046595915.1 Pirellulaceae bacterium | reverse complement strand
GAAGCTAAAGCTCAAAAAGTACAGCCCCAAGCTGCGCAAACACACGCTGCACAACGAGAAGAAGAAGTAGGAAACCGAAGGCACTTCTCGCCCCGCAGTCGCATTAGGCTCTGCTATCGCGCTAATCGCTAGTTTTTCGCACCAGTTCAGAGCGAATCTGCGGCATCTTCATGTGCTGCGCGTTCTTCGAATCTTTGCGGTCGCACGGCCACCACGGCTTGGAATGCGGGCGGAGTGGTGCAGATTCCGATATCCCATTCAGGTCAAACTCGCACTCGCGCCTGGATGGATTTTGTCATGAATTGGAAGGCACTTTTCGCCGTCGCAACCCTTGTTGTGCTGATCTATTCACCAACCTGGGTTCCCGCGGCGACCCGCACAATGCGACTTACTGGCCATACGCGCGAGGAGCTTCGCACCATGCCGATCGAAACCCGGCCGTATCGCCCTGGCCACGTGTATGGCAACGCCGTTCGCCGCCAGCTAGAACGCAAGTAGCGTTAAAGACGATTCGAAGTAAACCCGCCATCGACGTAATAATCCGCCCCAGTAATAAAGCTCCCGGCGGTGCGCGAGACCATGAGTAACATCGCGCCGATGAGTTCGTTTGGCTCGCCAAAGCGAGCCATTGGCGTTTGCGCAAGAATCTTCGCGCGGCGCTCGGCATCAAGCAGTTTGCGATTTTGCTCGGCGGGAAAGAATCCGGGGCAAAGGACATTCACACGAACTTTTCGCGTCGCGTATTCGCGTGCCAGGTTTTGCGAGAGGTTTACGACGGCTGCTTTTGAAGCTGCATACGCGAAGACTTTGGAAAGTGGCAAATGGGCGGTTACGCTGCCGATATTGAGAATTGAGCCGCCTAACTCTTGCTCCGCCATTCGCGGGGCAAAAACCTGACAAGCCAGATGCGTCGATAGCAGATTTCCATCGATGACCTTGTGCCATTCCTCTTCGGGAATTTGTTCGTACGGCGTTCCCGAATTCACGCCGGCACAGTTCAGCAGCACGTCGCAGCGGCCAAACTGGGCCCAAACTTCCGTGGCAAGCCCTTCGAGCGATGACTTATTCGTCGCTTCCACGGGGAAATAACTTCCCGCGCCGCCGAGTGCTTCGATCGCCGCAACGCGGACTTGGCCCCGATCGGGCGAGCGGCCCGAGACGATGACTCTGGCGCCAGCTTGTGCGAGACCTTCCGCAAGGCTCCCTCCCAAAACGCCGGTCCCGCCAATCACGACGGCGACCTGGCCTTCGAGGCTGAAGAGTTTTTCGAGAAACTGCGTTGTCACGTCGGCCTCAGGGTAGGTTTCGTCCTAAGTGCAATCAGGCAATCAAGATGCGAAGATCATCGTCTTTTCGCTAGCGGCGTAAAGTGGCCGCATTCGGAGCTCATTTTCACTAGAAAAACAAGCGACTCCCATAACAAAGTGGGCCAGACTCCGCTCTACATTCGTAATACCATACTATCCGGCGGAACTTGCGCAATCGCAACCCTGGCGGACCTCGGGTGAAACAACTAAGACATCATCGAATTACGTGATCGGAGAGAATTGATGAAATGGAATTTGCTGCTTTACGCGACCCTTTGTTGCAGCTTCACTGGCTGCTCAATTGTCAGAGCCCAGGAACGCGTCGAGGGAATACCTGGCGTGGGGCAAGCCACGGTTGACGAACCGCTGAAGCCGGGCGATGTGACTCGCGAACTGGCGGTCGACGAAAGGGAACGAACTTTCCTTATTCACGTGCCGCCGAAGTATGACAAATCAAAGCCGACGCCCCTCGTGGTTGCGTACCACGGACTTGGCTTGCCAGCGTCGATGATGCCGAGCTATACGAATTTGGACGCAACCGCTGACAAGTATGGTTTTATCGTCGTCTATCCTGCGGGCATCACTCTTTCATGGAATGCAGGCGCACGCAAAGGTCCGCTCGCCGAGGCTCGCGCGGATGATGTGAAGTTCACCCGCGCGATGCTGGACGATTTGGAGAAGGTTCTCAACATCGACAAGCGGCGAGTCTATGCCACAGGCATGTCGAATGGCGGCATGCTCTGTTACAAGCTAGCGAACGAAGTTTCCGATCGATTCGCGGCGATCGCGCCGGTCTCGGGAACGATGACCTACAGCGAAATCACTTCGAAGCGAGCAGTTCCGGTCATTCATTTCCATGGGACGGATGATGGGGTTGTCGGCTACGACCAAAAGCGCGAGATGTTGGGCGGCCTGGTTTATGTAGCGTCTGCACCCGACACGATTGCGGCGTGGGTAAAATTCGATGGCTGCAAAGCGAAGCCCGTCGAAACTGAGATGCCTGACAAAGAGAAGGATGGAACGACGGTCACGAAGATTGATTTCGGCACTGGTCGCGACGGCTCGGAAGTCGTGCTCTACACGATCAAAGGCGGCGGCCATACTTGGCCCGGAGTTACGCCTCCAGCGAAGCAACTCTCCGATCGATTTCTAGGACTTGCGACGTTTGATATTTCGGCAAATGAGCTGATGTGGGAGTTTTTTGCGAAACACCCAATGCCGGAAGCTGTCCAGGCGGAGAAAAAGCTCCCTGGCGCACGCGACCTGTAGGTCGCGGAAGATCGTCCTTCATTTCACCATCTCGCCGCGAAGTATCATCCGATGCGATTTTCCATTTGCCTGACACTCATTTTCGTTACGACCTTAATGATTTTTGCGCCGTGGACAGCGGCTCAGGACTGGCCCCAGTGGCTTGGGCCTACTCGCGATGGCGTATGGACCGAATCGGAAATTATTGATGTGTTTCCTGCGGGTGGGCCGAAAGTGCTTTGGCGCAAGCCGATTCATGGCGGCTACGCTGGGCCAGCGGTTGCTGGCGGGCGCGTTTATGTGATGGATTACGTCCTCGCGGAAGGCGACGCGACACCGAATCCGGATAAGCGAAATGAACTCAAGGGGCAGGAGCGCGTAATCTGCCTTGATGCGGCGAGCGGTGAAGAGATTTGGAAGTACGCATACGATTGCAGCTACGCAATCTCGTATCCGTGCGGTCCTCGATGCACGCCGACGATTGTCGGAGGCAAAGTTTATGCACTCGGCGCGGAGGGCAATTTGAACTGCTTCGACGCCGAAAGCGGCAAGGTGATTTGGAGCAAGGAACTCAAAAAGGAATACAACTGCGAATCGCCGATTTGGGGATTTACGGGACATCCGCTGGTCGATGGCGACGTTCTCTATTGCCTCGTCGGCGGCAAAGGAAGCATCGCGGTTGCCTTTGATCGCAACACGGGTAAAGAAATTTGGCGCGCGATCGATGAAAAAGACGCAGGCTACGCCGCGCCGAGTTTGATCGATGTGGGCGGCGAAAAGGAGCTCGTCTATTTCACGCCGGCCGCGGTGCATGGCCTTGCGCCGAAGACAGGAAAATCGCTGTGGAGCATTCCGATCGAGCCCGGATATGGCATGTCGATCATGATGCCCCGGCAGAGCGGCAAATACATTTTCGCCGGCGCAACCGGCATGAAATCGGTGCTGATCGAACTTGACGCAAAGGGAGAAAAAGCAAAGGAAGTCTATCGCGGCGAGAAGACCAATAGCCTGTTCCCCGTCAATTCAACGCCGATCATCGACGGTGACTATATGTACGGCGTTTGCACTCGCGGTGAACTGCGCTGCGTCGAGCTGAAAACCGGCAAACGCATGTGGGAGACATTCGCCGCAACCTCGGGCGAAACGCGGCCGATCAATTCGAGCACCGCGTTTTTGGTCAAGAATGGCGATCACTATTTCATTTTTAGCGAGAAAGGCGACCTGATCATTGCCAAGCTGACTCCGCAAAAATATGAAGAGATCAGCCGGGCCCATCTGCTCGAGCCAACTGGGACGGCTTTTGGCCGGGATGTCCTGTGGAGTTGCCCGGCCTTCGCACAGAAATGCGCCTTGATGCGAAACGACAAAGAGATCATTTGTGTTTCGCTGGCGAAATAGGCGGCGTGAAGCAGAAACTATTTCGGCCCTTCGGATTTCGCAGGGCGCTCGACCATTAATGTGTGTGTCTCGGGGTCATAAACATACTTGGCCCCTTCTGGCAGTTCGGGTAACTTGACCGAGTACTCCTTAATGATTTTCTCCATGAACTCTTCGTGTGTCTTAGGATATTGCCCGTCGTTTAGCGCATGATAGATCTGCATATTTTTGGGGATCTCAATCTCAAAGACGATCTTTTCTTTTGCGTTGAAAAAAGCGACCGCAGGGCCTGCGATCAACTGATTGGCTCCATCACCACGTAGGCTGGCGCCTTTCTTGCCCACACCGACTTCCGCCTTCACCGTTTCCATTTGAGGCGGAGCCTCTTCCTTGACGGCCGCTGGTGCTCCTTGCGCTACTGGTTTTTTTGGTTCTTTGAATAAATCGCAACCATTGATTAGCAGCGCGCCGGCTGTGAGGAGAGCGAGGCAAGAAGAACGCATGATAATTTGCTCCAAGTCAAACTCATTTGCGGAACTCAATTGATCGACCGATTGATTGTCTCGCGCCGCTTAGGCGCCACGCCAGTCCCACTTGGCCATTTCGCTCAGTGGATTTCGAAGCGTTAAATCGAAATGAAGCGGCGTGAGAGCGATATCGCCCTCTTCGACCGTTGTTAGGTCGGTCGCTTCCGCGCCGCGCTGGGGCGGCGGGTCGTTCGTGGCCCAGTAATACGTCCTGCCCTTGGGATCGACGCGCTTATCGAAATGCTCGCCATAACGGGCGACCCCCATCGGAACCGTGCGAACCCGAAAGTGCTTTTCGGTCACCGCCTGCCGCGGAATGTTGAGATTAAATAGCTTCGCGGCATCCGGCCGGCGAGGCAGAAGTTGCTCAAACACCTTTCGAGCAATCTTCGCGGCGGCGGCAAAATCGGGATGCTCCTGCTCTTCAAAGGATACCGCCACGCTCGGAATCCCAAAAAACGCCCCTTCGATCGCCGCCGCAACGGTGCCCGAGTAGAGCACCTGAATTCCGACATTGAGCCCCGAGTTGATGCCGCTCACAATCAGATCCGGCTTTGGCTGACAAAGTTCAAAGACACCCAGTTTCACACAATCCGCAGGGCTTCCTTCGACGGCATAGCCGCGCCGCCGGTCTCCATCAAAAACAGCCTTGCAAACGAGCGGTCGCAAAAACGTAATCGAGTGCCCGACTCCACTCTGCTCCGTCGCCGGCGCGACGACGACAACTTCACCCATTTGTCTCAGCTCATTTTCCATTGCCGCTAAGCCGGGAGCGAAAACGCCATCGTCATTAGTAAGCAAAATTCGCACGTCGTGAGCCCCATCCTATCTAGGTAGTCATTTGCAAAATGCTAGTGGAATTCAGAATCGCATAGAAGGTATGCGCATCGGTTATAAATCAGCCTCATGATACCGCTGCTGATCACTTTCGCCGTTTGCATCTCCGTACGCTTTGCTTTCGTCGCCTACCACTGGAGCCGCCTCGACGCGATGTGGAGCGACTTCGATCGCCGCCGGCTTCGTTACCGCATCGCCTGGCTGCTCAGCGTCATCACGCTCGTCGCCTACTTCGCCGCCGCCATCGGCGCGTTTTGGAGTCTGCCCAAGAGCGATGTCACGTGGCCTATCCGCTACGGCACGATCTTCATCGCTTGGCTCGGAATCGCACTCCTAGAGCGCTTTCCCTTGCACAAATTCCCGCGAACCAATTCCCACGCGCTTTTTCAAGAAGCGAAGCTTGATCTGTTTGTAAATTTGATCATGGCGTTTGGGTCAGCAATTGGAATGACGGTGTTGACTGGGCTCTATTACTGGTGGCGCGGGTAAGAGCGAAATGGAGTCACTTCGCTTGCAACTGCTTCGCGGAGGCAAGTTCGCGCAGGTACTCCGGCGCAAAGTCGGCCCCATTCTTCCAAGATAGCGTGTTGCCTTGAAGTTCAAACTGACGGAAGGCAGCCGGATCGTTTAGCGACCGAAAAATCGGCCCATCGAGAAGGCCTTGCAGATCCGCAATGCCAACGAATCCGTCACTGAAGGTCAATTCGACCCGTAAGCCGCTCAAGTATTTTGCGCTCTCAACATGTAACATTTGCGACTACTCCAACCAACGGGTCGATCGACTCATTTGTATACTGCCATATCCTTGACGTGACAAACCTCGGCGGTCACCATCGGACTTAATTCATAGCGTTAATGTACTTTGAGGCGGAAAATGACGGCAGAATCCAGCGTATTCCTAGCAGTCGACCTCGGCGCCTCCAGCGGGCGCGTCGTCGCCGGCCTCTTCGACGGCAAAAAAATCAAACTCGAAGACGTCCATCGCTTCGACAACGGCGGCTCCTGGTTCGGCGAAGGCATGTTCTGGGACATCATCAGCCTTTGGAAGGAAATCCAAAACGGCCTCCGCGCGGCTGATGCCAAGTATGGCTCGCGCATCGCCAGCGTCGGCGTCGACACCTGGGGCGTCGACTATGCACTCCTGGGTCCAACTGATGAACTATTAGGCAACCCACGTTGCTACCGCGACCCGCGAAATGTGGGCATGTTCGCAAAAGCGTTTTCGATGGTCCCCAAGGAGACCGTATTCTCCGAAACAGGCCTTCAGTTCATGGAGATCAATACGCTCTATCAACTCATCGCCGAAAAACAGTCGTCATCTCGGCTGTTCGATGTGGCGAAATCATTCCTAATGATGCCCGATCTGTTTCACTTCCTGCTCTCGGGCGAAAAGTCCAACGAATACACCGATTGCACCACGAGCCAATTACTCAACCCCCAAACGAAGACCTGGTCCCAAACACTCCTGAACGGCTTTGATCTGCCGAGCGAAATTTTCGGCCCCATCTCAATGCCCGGCACGCGGCTGGGCAAACTTCGCAAACGCGTCGCCGAAGATACCGGCCTCAGCGATGTCGAAGTGATCTTACCCGGCGCGCACGACACCGCCAGCGCCGTCATGGCCGCCCC
>JBKJSI010000119.1:0-10588 GCA_046595915.1 Pirellulaceae bacterium | reverse complement strand
AAACTCGATTTCGATTTGGGAAGCAGTTTCTCCACCTCGATCACCGCATTCGGCGCCGCAACCGGCGAAATGCGATCTCCCCGTTTAAGGATAAACTTCTCGGCAAATTCTCCCTCGCCATCGGGCTGGCGAAAGACCTCGATTTGATCAGCGTTGAGATTCACAATCCAGTATTCTGGCAACTTCGCTTTTGAATAAATCTTCGCTTTCTTCCCGCGATCGAAGCGAAGCGTTGACTCCGATACTTCGACGACAAGTTCAGCGGATCTGGGGTGCTCTTCCCCGTAATCATCGAATTCACCTCGCACGACGGCGATATCTGGTTCCGGTTGCGATGTCGGGTCAATCGCAAGCGGCCCTTGAGTTCGAACGGCGAAACCACCGCCAAATGCAAATCGAAGTGCCTCGGCTGCTTTTCCGATCGTCGTAATATGTCGTGTCCCCGCTGGAGTCATCTCAAGCACCTCGCCTTCCACAAGCTCGACTCGCTTTTCATCAAAGGCGCCCGCTGCCGCAGCGCGCATAAACACTTCGGTCGTCCATACGAGTGGCTTGGGATCGCAAAGGGTAGACGCAATCGCTTCTTCAATCGTCGCCATTTCAATTTCCTTACGGAATTAAGCTCCAAACTTCAAGCACCAAAACTCGATTTCGATTTGGGAAGCAGTTTCTCCACCTCGATCACCGCATTCGGCGCCGCAACCGGCGAAATGCGATCACCTCGTTTGACGATGAACTTCTCGGCAAAATCTCCCTCGCCATCGGGCTGGCGAAAGACCTCGATTTGATCGGCGTTGAGGTTCACAATCCAGTATTCTTGCAACTTGGCTTTTGAATAAATCTTCGCTTTCTTCCCGCGATCGAAGCGAATCGTGGTATCGGAGACTTCGACAATCAAATGAGTCGTATTGGGATGTCGATCGTCATAGTCATCGATCTCACCACTCACGACTGCGACATCAGGCTCCGGCTGTGAAGTTTCGAGAATCGAAACCGGAGATTGAGATCGAACCATCTGACCGGGACCAAAGATAATGCGTAGCACTTCTGCGACTCTGTATACCGTATTTGCATGTCGCGAATTCGCCGGATTCATTTCAAGCACCACGCCTTCCACAAGCTCAACCCGCTTTTCATCAAACGCGCCCGCCTCCGCAGCGCGCATAAACAGTTCGGTCGTCCAAATGAGCGGCTTCGGATCGCTGATCGTCTCTACAGCATTCATAACGGTCTCCACGGCAAGTTGCCCTCACCCAAGTTTAGCAGCCGCAGCGCTCGGATTCAAAACGGAAGCCCAGCCAAGAGCTCAGTCAAGTTTAACTCGCAAGCGGAGATTTCTGCCCCTGTCTTAAATCTTGTAGAATAGCCAACTCCCAATCTTTGGAGATTCCAGAAAAATGAAAACCGCAATCTACGCCCTCGGCCTCTTAACACTCTTGATCTCGGCGATAGTTTCTCCCGCCCAATCCGAAATCAAAGAAATCCCCCTCTATGAAGGCATCGCCCCCGGTTCCGAAAAATGGGACTGGACCGAGCGATCCCTCACGAGCGGCAACGGTCTACCGATGGTCGCCGACGTTGTTCGCCCGGTCCTGTTGCATTATCCCGCGGACAAATCCACAGCGATCGGCACAGCAATGATCGTCGCCCCCGGCGGCGGCTTCCGCGTCCTGATGATGAGCTACGAAGGAGTCGACATCGCCAAACGCCTCAACGCGATGGGCATCGACGCTTTCGTGCTCAAATACCGACTCATCCACGCGCCCGCCCAAGGCGCAGACCTCAAGAGTCCTGAATCGCGAGCTGCCATGAAGTTGGCATACGACGACGGCAAACAAGCCGTCCGCCTCGTCCGCGAAAAAGCCAAAGAATTCGGCTACCAGCCCAACCGAGTCGGCATGATCGGCTTCTCCGCCGGTGGTATGGTCACCGGCGACGCCCTCTTCGGTCCCGCCGAAACCCGCCCCGACTTCGCAGCCCTTATCTACGGCGCCCGGGAAGCCAAAGAACCACCAACGCCCGCGCCACCCCTCTTCCTCGCCGTCGCCGCCGACGACGCTGGTTTCGTGAACGGCGCGATCGAGCAATTCAACCTGTATCGAAAAGGCAAAGGTGCGGAAAAGAACCCAGTCGAACTCCACATCTTCCAAACCGGCGCACACGGCTTCGTCAACAAAGGCGGCCCCGCCGACAAATTCATGGACCGTCTCGAGGAATGGCTACAATTAAACAAGTTGCTGGTGAAGTAACGGCTTACGATTCACCGAGTGGCCCTGTTTCTAAACTGAACAAACCTTCGTCTTGTAACCTACTTGCTGGTTCTCGTTTTCTATTCCCGACCCCAGACCGCGCCCCAGCATGCACTCAACTTCGTGTTGAAGCATTGATTCTCAACCGTTTTCGTGGCCGGCCTCGTTGCATTATCGATTGACGTTCGCCGCTAAGGGTACATCTGGCCAATTTGGCCCGTTTTGAGGCAACTGACTTCGTTTCTGGTGCTGCCTCCATCCTTCAGCTAGGCTTTCGAGCATGACTGAGGTCACCCGCATTCTCGATTCCCTCAAACAGGGACAGCAGCAAGTCGCCAGCGAGCTATTGCCGCTCGTTTACGATGAGTTGCGACAGCTTGCCGCGGTGCATCTAAATCGAGAAAAACCGGGACAGACTTTGCAGCCCACCGCTCTTGTGCATGAAGCCTATCTCAAATTAGTCGGCCCCGCGAACGCCGATGGATTTGAGAATCGAAGGCATTTTTTTGGCGCCGCCGCCCAGGCCATGCGGCGCATCCTGGTCGAGCACGCTCGGCACAAAGGACGGGACAAACGGGGCGGCGGGTGGAAGAAACTTGAGGGTGATTTGGATGCACTCCTGCAGGGTGACATGGATAGCGAGGTCTTAACCCTTCACGACGCCCTGGAAGCCCTCGCCGTACATGACCCGGCCAAAGCCAAGCTCGTCGAACTGCGTTTCTTTGGCGGCCTGACTTTAGAGCAAACCGCTGAATGCATGGAGATCTCCCTCTCGACGGCCGACCGCTCATGGCGTTACGCGCGTGCCTGGCTTTACGCTGCTATGGCGGAAGAATCCGCCAAATAATTCGCACCCGGTGACGTGAATGCGATTTTTTTGGCGCATGGATTAGTGAGGCCGCGAAATCTTGGAATCGGCTCCAGGAAAATCGTGCCGCCTCGTCACATCTTTAGACTGGAGTCGTTTATGAAGCGGCTGATTCAGCGCCTGAGCCAAAGTTTGGTCTTCATCGCCATTCTCTGCTTTTTTCAAGCCTTCCCCGCCCAACTGCGCGCGGAATCACCGGTAAAGCTCCAGAAATTTGTCGGAGCCATCAACTTGGCGGCGGGGCCTGGACCGGTTCCCTTTTCGCTGGAAGGACAAGCCTCCCATCTTGGCAATTTTACCAGCCTGGGCGAAGTGACCTTCACGCCTGGCCGCAATGCCGGCACGTTCGTGGGCAGCGGCCCCGTGGTGCTCCGCGCCGCCAATGGCCACTTACTCGTCGGCACCGTCACGTGGAACGTTTCTGCTCAAGACGGCGCCTACCGCAGCAGCGAGATGCACTTTTCCTGGAAAGACTCCGTCACCTTTAGCAACGGCAACGTCGTCACCAACACTGGGCGATTTGTCGACGACCGTCCACAGGGTCTCGTGGTCATTGCCATCATCGCGATTCTCATCGGCTTGCTGCTTCCCGCAGTGCAAAAAGTAAAGACCTGAAAACGCTACTGAAGACGATTTCCATCGCAGAGTCGCCCCGACCTGTTCACTCTGCTGGTACGATCCGCGCCAGCAGTTCCACTTTTCAACTCCGGTGTTTACATGAAACCTTCTTCATCCGCCTTGCGCGTTGGTGCGATCCTGGCCACATCGGTTTGCTTCGCACTGACATTCACTGCATCCGTGTGGGCACAAACTCCGCCAGTCGATGCCAAACTGTTCCAAGGCAGTTTCAATCTGACAACGACGCCTCCAACGTTCACATTCGCAGGCGTCGCGCCAGAAATGGGGCGTTTCATCGGCTTCGGAGAAGTTGCCTTTCGCGCGGGCGGTCAGCCCGGCACCCAGGTCGTCTCGGGTCCAGTTGTCCTTAGCGGGAGCCATGGCGAATTACTGGTAGGCAACGTGACCGGCAATGTTACGGAATCCGGCCGTCGTCAGCCAGTTGCCGCGAATCTGCAATTCCACTGGCAAGACTCCGTGAGGTTTAGCAATGGAATCACGGTGACAAACACCGGGCGATTTCTCACCAAACGCCCGGCAGGCATTGTGGTAGAGACCAACGATCCCAAGACTCCACAAACCAATATCATCATACGAATTCTCATCACCATTTTTCGGTAAGCCTGGTGAAGCGCACCCGCGAGGATTGCTGGTGATTGTTTCTTCAAAATGGCGGGAATCGATGGAGTCACCCAAACTTTGGTGATACGATGGGCGCTCAAAAACGAGCCCTGAGGGCCCGACCATGAACGAAGAATCCCTTTTCGTCGAATTGCTGACCAAACAATCCGCTGCAGAAAAGGAAGCCTTTCTCCACGCCCAGTGCGGAGTCAACGTTCACCTGCGAAATCGCCTGGAAAAGTTGCTGGCCGGGCACATCCGGCAAAATGGGATTCTCGATGTTCCGGTCCCCGCGCGATCATCGCCGTCAAACAGCCAAATCGGCGCCTATCGCCTAAAAGACCTCCTCGGCGAAGGAGGCTTCGGCCAAGTCTTCGCCGCCGAGCAACAAGAGCCCGTTCGACGCGACGTCGCCATCAAGTTGATCAAGCCCGGAATGGATTCCCGTGAAGTGATCGCGAGGTTTAACTCCGAGCGGCAAACGCTCGCGCTGATGGATCACCCCAACATCGCCAGGGTGCTCGAAGCCGGAACCACCGACAACGATCGCCCCTACTTCGTCATGGAGCTCGTGCGGGGCAAGAATGTCACCGAGTACTGCGATCTGCAACGCCTCACGACGCGTCAGCGGCTCGAGCTATTTCTTCCGATCTGCCAAGCAGTGCAACACGCACATCAAAAGGGAATCGTTCATCGCGATCTAAAGCCAAGCAACATCCTGGTGGCCGAGCAAGATAGCCAGCCGACCGTGAAAGTGATCGACTTCGGAGTCGCCAAGGCGCTTGATCCCAATCCAAGTTCCTCTTCGCCGCAAACAACGAGCACGCAGTTGATCGGCACGCCCGCCTACATGAGTCCCGAGCAAGCCGAAATCGGCAGGCGCGATATCGACACCCGTACTGATATCTACTCGCTCGGCATCTTGCTCTACGAACTACTCGCAGGCGCAACCCCCTTCGATGGCGAACGCTGGAAATCAGCCAGTTTCGACGAAATCCGCCGCATTATCCGCGAAGAAGAAACGCCCCGACCCAGCACCCGCTTCAGCACGCTCGGCGCAGCCGCCACGACCATTTCGGCCAACCGCCGCAGCCACCCGCGTGAACTTGCACAACTCTTTCGCGGAGAACTCGATTGGATCGTGATGAAGGCGATCGACAAAGATCGCGATCGTCGCTACCCCACCGTGACCGAGCTGGCCAAAGACATTCAGAGGTATCTCGCCGATGAACCGGTCGAAGCCTCTCCCCCTTCCACCCTCTATCGCGTTCGCAAGTTTGCCAGCCGACATCGTTACGCCGTTCTCTCTGCTTGCGGAATGATCGTTCTCCTCACCGGCGGCATCATCGGCACGACTCTCGGAATGTTCGAAGCGCAGAAAGCCCAGGCCGCCGAAAAATTGCGCGCGAAAGCCGAAGAGCGCGAGCGCATCCGTGCGGTGCATGCGGAAACCCAAGCTAAAGCAAGAACCAAAGAAGCGCTCGAGGCAGCGGAAATCGCCAACAAGCTCATCGCGTACCTGCGCGACGATGTCTTGAGCATTACCGGTGTCTCGACGCAAACCGGTCAGGGGCTGTCGCCCAGGCCTAATATCACCCTACGAGAAGCGCTCGATCGCGCCGCCAAAAAACTCAATACGCAGTTCAAGGCGGAACCCCTCGTCGAAGCTCAGATCCGCTACGCGCTCGGCCAGTCCTATCTTCAGCTCGGCCAACTTCAAAAAGCGCTCGACCAACTTGAACCGGCGGTGGAGATCGCGAAGCAGCGTGCAGGCGCGAGCAGCCAAACGGCACAGGCGGCGGAGGTGGCGCTGGCAAGGACATACCACGGTTTGGGAAGAGTATCGGAGGCGATCCAGCTCCACGAAGAAATCCGCGATGCCCAAATGGCCCAGCTAGGCGCCGAGGACTTAAAAACGCTGGTCAATTTGCATTATTTGGCGGAAAGCTATTCCAAGGACGGCCGCCATGAACAGGCCCTGACTTTGCATAAGCAAGTCTATGAGGCTTTCTTACAAAAGCAGGGACCCGAACACGAAAACACCCTCTCGTCGCTCCAGAGTATCGGCCTCATGCACGCCGCCGCGGGCAACAACGGCGAAGCCCTAGAGATTTTCGAGGGACTGAACGCAACGATGCCAAGAGTCCTCGGTGACGATCAGGTGCGAACGATGGACTTACGGCGGCAACTGGGCGTCATTTACTGGAGGCGGAAACAACACGACAAGGCAATCGCGGTTTTCGAGTCTCTGCTTCCCTCCGTTCGGCAAGTCTATGGTCCGACCCACCAGGAAACTTATAGTTTGATGACCAACTTGGGCGTCAACTATCGAGATCAGGGACAAACAGACAAAGCCATCAAGCTGCTGATGGCCGCGCATCAGGCAGGCCGAACGCATGCCTCGCTACGAAGCTGGACCGCGTTGGAATTGACTCGAGCCCATCTGGCGGCAAAAGATTCCGAAAAAGCATCGCAAGTAATGGCCAACGTCATCAGCGTCTGTCGGCGCGCCAACGCTCCGCGCAGCAAGGCGCTGGCATCGGAGCTAATGGAATACTGTGAAGTACTCAATCTGATGGAGGACTTCAGTCAATCCGAATCGGTGCTGCGAGAGTGCCTAGCGATTTGGCAAGAGCCGCCGACCGACCTTCCCAACGTGCTGATCGCCAAGTCCCTGTTGGGGAGCACGCTATTGGCGCACGCAGTCAGCTTGAAAGACCACTTGGAGGCGGAGCCTCTTCTTCAAGAGGCAGAACCCCTCCTCCTCGAAAGCGCCAGCGGATTAACCACTCTCGACAAGCCGACCCCAGTCACAGATTCCAGGCTCACTAAAACGATCGATTCGCTCATCGACTACTTCGAAACCACTGGCAATCAAGAGCAACTGTCACATTGGCGACAAGAAAGAGAACGGCATTCAAAACCCACGAAGTGACGCTTGTGTGGCTGTGTTATGAATACAAAGTGGCGCAATGCGCTCTCTATCATGGAGGGCGTCGATCGCCACTTTGTTTTCTTCACACGGCTAGGAGCTTCACCTCACCAGCCGCCTTCAAATCAGCAATACCAGGACCAAACATTGATCGACCAAGCGCTCTCCACCCAAGACGCACCAGCCCCGCGGCTACTCTACGGCACAGCCTGGAAAGCCGACCAAACGCAGCGTCTAACCGAGCTCGCGATCCAGCAAGGCTTCCGCGGCATCGACACCGCCAATCAACTCCGACACTACGACGAAGCCGCCGTCGGCCGCGCCATTGCAACGATGCTCCAAAGCGGCGTCGTGAAACGTAACGATCTATTCCTCCAAACCAAATTCACATTCCAAGCAAGCCAAGACCATCGCTTGCCTTACGATCCAAGTGCGCCCATCGCACAACAAGTCGAACAGTCTTTCGCCAACTCGCTAGAACACCTCGGCGTCGACCAAATCGACTCTTACTTCCTCCACGGCCCCACGACGCGCGAAGACTTAGTCGCCGCCGACTGGGAAGCCTGGCGAGCAATGGAATCCCTCCACGACGCCGGGCGCATCCGCATGCTCGGCGCCAGCAACCTCAACCTCAAGCAGCTAAAGTCCTTAATCCAAGGCGCCCGAATCCGCCCCCAAATGCTCCAAAACCGCTGCTACGCCGCACGAGGCTGGGACTCTCAAGTCCGCAAATACTGCGCAAGCGCCAGAGTAACCTACCAAGGCTTTTCACTCCTAACCGCCAACCGCGACGCTCTAGCCCACCCTGACCTACTCTCCATCGCCCACCGCCACAACCGCAGCCCCAGCGAAATCATCTTCCGCTTCGCCCGCGAAGTAGGAATTATCGCCTTAACGGGCACCAGCAACGCCAATCACATGCGCCTCGACCTGCAGATTGATGATTTTCAGTTAGACGTCGATGAAGTCACCCGCATCGAAAGCCTAACAGCTCAGCAGCCGTAAACGCTACACCGGTTAGCCGCGACGCAACCGCGGAGCGCTGGGCCGCATCAACAATCGACTTCTCTACTCATAACGACTGAGCGGGGTAGCACCGGTTGGCGTACTCGCCTACCGGTGCGGGCGCAGCCGCAAGAAGCACCTGCACCGAGTCCATCACCCACTCCTCTCTCCAACTCCCCTCCGCGCTTCCGCCTGAGCCCTTCTCTCTCATTTCCCACTCCAACTCCACGGCTTCCCCTTCTCCCAAGCCGCAATCCGCGCCGCCGCATCCTTCGCCCCAACAATCGCCCGATCATCCTTGACGTAATTGCCGTCGCTGAGCGCCTTTTTCTGCGCTGCGATCGCCTCACCAAACTTGCCCTGGGCCCCTAAGACACAAGCCCTCGCCGCCGTCGTGTAAGCATCGACAGGCGCAATCCCTTCGGCCGTCTTCACCGCCGCTTCGGCTAAATTCAAATTCCGAAGTTTTTCATCGGGGCAGGTCGCCAGCACGATGGCTTTGTTTTGCATCGCTTGCGGGTTCTTCGGCGCAAGCTCGATCGCCTCATCGAAATCGGCGACCGCTTCGGCAAATTGGTTCATATAGAGCTTCGTCACCCCGCGACCGACGTACGGACCAAAGTCTTTCGCGTTGAGCCTAATCGCCTCGTCATAGTCCGCCAGCGCCGACTCCATCTGCCCCATGTCGCGTTTGATCCGCGCTCGATCGGCCCGATGGCCCGAGAAATGGGCGGCCAGTCGAATCGCTTCATCCAAATCGGCAATCGCTCCCGAAAAATCCTTGCTCTGCGCCCGTACCTTGGCCCGCTCGGCGTATCCCGTTTCATCCTTGGGAGCGACGCGAATCGCCTCGTCAAAATCCCGCTTGGCGAGATCGGCCTTCCCCAGCGCAAGCTGCGCCCGCCCGCGGAGCACATAACCACGGGCGCTTTGCGGGGCAACCTTGAGGCAACGGTCCGCTTCCGCTATCGCCCGAGCATAGTCCTTTTCATCAAAGGCGATCATGCTCAGCACCTGATAAGCTTCAGGCGCAGTCGGCTTCAGCCGAATCGATTCATTCAAATCCGCAATCGCGCCTTGGATGTCCCCGAGTCGATGCTTGGCCGAACCCCTTGCCGACCAAAACGACGGACCTCCAGGCACTCTCTCAATGGCAAAATTGAAGTCCTCAATCGCCTTTGGATAATTCCTCGCGCTATAGTGCGCGAAAGCCCGTTCCGCTCGATAGCTGAGTTCCTTCGGCGCATACCACACCGCGTCATCCAGATCCTTGATGGCCTCTGCAAGCTCGCCCTTAGCCATTTTTGCCTTGCTGCGAACCTGATAAAGCCGAGAATCGTCCGACTTCATTTCAATCGCCTGAGTGCAATCACGAATCGCTCGGTCGAAATCGCGCGTCTCAATCAAAAATCCCGCGCGCTGCCGATAGAGATCGACATCCTCCGGCGCGAGGACAATCGCCGCGTCATAGTCGCGAATCGCTCCTTGATGATCGCCCAGCCGCGCCTTCGCCGATCCCCGGTAAACCAGCGCAGTTCGATCCTCGGGATGGACGGCAATATAGCTGTCCATGTCCGGCACCGCTCCGCGAAAGTCGCCAAGAAAAAATTTGCAATAGCCACGGTGATTGAGATTGGTCGGCTTGTTGTAGTTCAGCCGGATCGTCTCTTCAAAGCATTTCAGCGCCCCAGCATAGTCCTGCTTGGCCAACAGCTGGCGACCAAGCGCTTCCTGTGCCTCGCCGTCGTTCGCATCGAGTCGGATCGATTCCCTTAACTGCTCGATCGCCTTGTCGATTTCACCCTTCGCCACATGGATGACGCCCCGCATCTTATAGGCGTCGGCGTACTTATTGTCGAGCTTGATCGCCGCGTCGGCGTCCTTCATCGCCCCATCTTCGTCCCCCAGCCAATGCCGAATAATCGTGCGGCTGGTGAGATGCTGGGGATGATTCGGATTGAGCCGCAAAGACTCATCATAGTCCTTTAGCGCCCCGGGAAAGTCTCCAATCGCCCGTTTGGATCTGCCGCGCCAAGCCCAAACTTCGCTATCGCTCCCATCCACGGCGATCGCTCGATCAAAGTCGGCGATCGCCTCCTCTACTTTCTTCAAATAGAAGTAACATCTTCCGCGCAGATAAAGGGATCGAAATTCGCCAGCCGAAAGTCGCAGCGCCGCGTCAAAATCCCTGATCGCATCTTCAAACCGACCAGTTTCATAGCGCATCCCGCCCCGGTCGCCGAGCGTGATCGGGTTGTTGGGATTTAGTTCAATCGCTTTGTCGAGATCCTTGAT